>CATZRJ010000008.1 GCA_958423535.1 uncultured Collinsella sp. | reverse complement strand
TGACGAACTGCGGGAACTCGTCGATGGAGTGCTTGCGGATGAACTTGCCGATCTTCGTTACGCGCGGGTCGTCCCTCATCTTGAACATGGCGCCGGCGATCTCGTTCTGTCCCTTGAGCTCGGCGAGGCGCTCGTCGGCGTCTTTGTACATGCTGCGGAACTTCCACATGCGGAAGGTGGACAGCCTGCCGTCGCGGTGGGTCTGGCCCACGCGAATCTGGCTGTAGAACGGGTTGCCCTCGCTCTCCAGGCGGATGGCCGCGGCGAGCACAAGGCTCGGAATAGCGATAACGGCCAGCACGAGGCCGCTGAACACGATGTCAAACGCGCGCTTCACGGCACGGTAGCCCAGGCGCGTGCGGTCCCAGTCCTTCACGGCCTGCATGGCCTTGTAGCGCACGCTCACCTCGCCGCGATTCATGGCCTGGGCTATAAGTGCGGCTCCCACCGGCACGTTTTGCCCTGTCACTTCTTTAGTAGTCAAGTTCAAATCCACGTCCCTGCCCCCAGGGATCCCCCAATCGATGAATTCAAATTTCGAATGAATTGCCAGTGCGACGTCTCCTTACGTCTTACTGAGTACGTCTAACGGAAGCAGTTCCCTAAAAGCGGAATCGCCTTCGCCCACGTCTACCAGGCACCAGCGCTTATGACGGTCGATCTTCTTTACACGGGCCTCTTGCCCCACCAAGGGCCCCTGCTCTATGTGCAGCACGCCGTCTTCTATGCGGGCGACGCTGTTGCGCACCACGCCGTCGTCGTCGAGCACGCTGCGGTACCAATCCTGCGCATCGTCCGGCATGGGCGCATAGGCCCGCTCTCTGCTGCCGGCAATGCGGCAACCAAAGCTCAACTGGGCCAAAGCCTTATCGAGCAGGGCGGCATCGCGCGTGGCGACGAAGAAGTATTCCTTGTACATAGGTTTGGATTGGAGCGACCAGGCGCCGTCCCGCTTAAACCAGAACTCCTTTTGCATCACAAAAGCGTCCTGCATCAACTCGTGCGGGATAATGCGGCGGACCTTTTCGCATGTCTCGCGCTCTTTACCATTGGGGGTGTGGACCAGATACCAGCGGACGCGGCCATGCTGGCTGTTGGTAGTAGCGCCACTAAAGGCGCCGGGCAGCTGCTCTTGGCGCCGCATCGTCTGTTCCATCTCTCGCCCCCTTAACTTGCATCCGCGACACACGCGGATGCAGGGGCGTTAAGAACAGGCTTCTCGCTCGCAGCTAGGCGCAGTCGCAAAAGTACAGGTTTTTGTAGTGGGGTATGGAGATGTGTCCGCTCTCGCTGCAATTTGCGCAATCTGGGAAAACGGCCTCAATTTATTCGTATAATGAGCTTCCACGAAAGATACGAAAACCTGTACATTTTTGCACAACAAAAAAGCCGCTCTACCAGCGGCTTTTCTTATACATGGGCAATATTGGATTGTTACGGGGTCATTTTACTTTACAAAACAGTTACGGGGGTTGTCGGCATCTTGTGAGCGTTGCGCAACTGCAACTAACCCTTCCCAGCCCCATGCTCGGCATAAAAAAGCGGCTGCCCCGTGCATGGGACAGCCGCGTATACATGCGGTTTATAAACCTTTGGCGTCACCTTAGGCGCGAGTCTTGATCTCCTCGAGCACCTTGGCCACAAACTCGTCAACGCTCATCTGAACGGTCTCGTTAGAGCGGTCGCGGACGGAGATGTTGCCGGCCTCGACCTCCTTCTCGCCCAGGATGAGCATGTAGGGCACGCGATCGATGCTGCGGGCCTCGCGGATCTTGTAGCCGATCTTCTCGTCACGGTCGTCGCAGACCACGCGAATGCCGGCCTCCTCCAGCTTGGCGCACACCTCGTGGGCGTAGTCGCGGCTCTTCTCGGAAACCGGAAGTGCCTTGACCTGCACGGGGGCCAACCAGGTGGGGAACTTACCCGCAAAGTGCTCGATCAGAATACCGATGAAGCGCTCGATGGAGCCAAAGCACACGCGATGCAGCATGATGGGACGCTTCTTGGTGCCGTCGGCGTCCACGTACTCCAGATCAAAGTTGAGCGGCATCTGGAAGTCGAGCTGGACGGTACCGCACTGCCAAGTGCGGCCGAGCGAGTCCTCCAGGTGGAAGTCGATCTTGGGGCCGTAGAAGGCGCCGTCGCCCTCGTTGACCTCGTAGTCCATGCCCAGCTTCTCCAGAGCGGTGCGCAGGCCCTCCTCGGCGCGAGCCCAGTCCTCGTCCGAACCCATGGAGTCCTCGGGGCGGGTGGAAAGCTCAACGTGGTACTTAAAGCCAAACTTCTGGTACACGGAGTCGATGAGGTTGACCACGCCCACAATCTCGTCGGTCAGCTGGTCGGGACGCACAAACAGGTGGGCGTCGTCCTGGTTAAAGCAGCGCACGCGGAACAGGCCGTGCAGGGCGCCGCGCAGCTCGTGGCGGTGCACCAGGCCAATCTCGCCGGCGCGAATGGGCAGCTCGCGGTAGGAGTGCGGCTTGGAGGCGTACACCAGCACGCCGCCCGGGCAGTTCATGGGCTTAATGCAGTACTCTTCGTCGTCGATGACGGTGGAGTACATGTTGTCCTTGTAGTGGTCCCAGTGGCCCGAGGTCTTCCACAGCTGCTTGTTCATGATGAGCGGCGTGGAGATCTCCACGTAGCCGGCCTTGTGGTGAATCTCGCGCCAGTAGTCCAGCAGCGTGTTCTTAAGGATCATGCCGTTGGGCAGGAAGAACGGGAAGCCGGGGGCCTCGTCGCGCATCATAAAGAGGTCCATCTCGCGGCCGATCTTGCGGTGGTCGCGCTTCTTGGCCTCCTCCAGCATGTGCATGTGCTCGTCGAGCTCTTCCTTGGTGGCAAAGGCGACGCCGTTGATGCGGGTAAGCATCTTGTTGTCCTTGTCGCCCTTCCAGTAGGCGCCCGAGACGCCGGTGAGCTTAAAGGCCTTCAGCGCCTTGGTGTAGCAGATGTGGGGACCGACGCACATGTCAATATAGTCGCCCTGCTGATAGAAGGTGATGCGGGCGTCGTCGTCCAGGTCGCCGATGTGCTCGACCTTGTACTTCTCGCCGCGCTCCTCCATAAGGGCGATGGCCTCGGCGCGGGGCTTCTCGTACACGGAAAACTTGAGGTTCTCTTTGACGATCTTCTTCATCTCGGCCTCGATCGCGGGGAAGTCGTCCTCGCTGATCTTAACGCCCTCGGGCAGGTCGACGTCGTAGTAAAAACCGTTGTCGGTCGCGGGGCCGTAAGCAAAGTCGGCCTCGGGGTACAGGCGCTTGATGGCCTGCGCCATGATGTGCGCGGCGGAGTGGCGGATGACGTGCGTGACCTCGTCCTGCGGGAGCTCGGCCACCGAACCGTCATTGTAGAGTGCCTTCATGGGTATGTTTTCTCCTCTCGGATGCCTGATGCAAGTGCGTGCGATGCGCTCGGCGTTTTTGACTTGCATCATTATAGGCAGGTTGCCTTGGTATACAAGCGCCCGCCGCACCTTAATGGCACGGCGGGCGATTTTCTACGCATGCTTCATCGTGTGGGGGCGGAGCTGCGGGGCGCGCGGGGCCCGTGGTTTGCGGCTGGCCCGGCGATGGATGCGTTACTGGATGCGAGTTCGGCAGTAGGGGCAGACCTTCCAGTGCGCGTCGAGCGGGCGATGGCAGCTGGGGCAGACGTTGCGAACCTGGGTATCGCACACGGGGCAGACGACAAAGTCCTTCTCGATGGGGGCGCCGCACTGCGGGCAGGTGCCGTACTGGGCAAGCTGACGCTCGCGCAGGGCCATGTCCAGCTCCTGCTCCTCGCGGTCGGCCGCGTAGGAGTGCGGACGCAGGACCAGGTAGGCGATGAGGCCCACAAACGGGATAAGGGCGATGATGCCCCATGCCACGTAGGCACTGGCACCGCGGCGGCGAGCGTCGATGAACACATAGACGACCGACAGCACGTACAGGGCGATGATAAAGCCAACAAAGGCATAGACGACGCCCATAAGCTGCGGCGACATGAGCTCGGAGATGTACTTGGACATTGAGGTGTACCTTTCGGAATATTTACAGTCAGGTCAAGTTTACCACGGGGTTTGTTTATATGGGACTACGGTTGCAAGCGGGGCCGGTGCGGACACAAACATCTCAATCTGTAACAGGTGAAGGGCGGATTCCGGGTCTAGGTGTTACAGATCGAGACACAGTGACCCCTCCCCGACTTCAATCTCGATCTGTAACATCTACAACCCAAATCATCAGCTAACTGTTACAGATTGAGACAAAAGAAAACGTCCAGGCCGAATATCTCAATCTGTAACAGTTACTCGGCAAAAACAGTCCCAGATGTTACAGAACGAGACAAACCTATGACACCAGGGGCGGCAGACGAGGTCACCGATGGTCCTGAGTCTCCCCTCGCCTGCCGTTGGCGGGTGTTGCGGGACTGTTCGCCGCATTGCCGCTGCGCTGGGGGTGTGCAGACCGTAGGATAGTCCTATTGACAGCCCGTCAACTTGTCTGGGAGGCACTGTGACGGAAACGTTTGATATCGCGATTGTAGGCGCGGGCATCACGGGATGCGCCATCGCGCGACAGCTCGCGCGCTATGACCTGTCCATTTGCGTGGTCGAGGCGGCCAACGATATCGCGCTGGGCGCGTCGAAGGCCAACGGCGGACTGGTGCACGCAGGCTACGATCCGGCGCCGGGCACGGTAAAGGCGCAGGTCAACGCCCGTGGTTGCGAGCTATATGGCACCTGGGCCCAGGAGCTAGGCTTTTTGTTCCGCCGCACCGGGTCGATGGTGCTGGGGTTTAACGACGAAGACCGCGCACACCTGGAGAAGCTGCACAGCAATGGTATTGCCAACGGCGTGCCCGAGCTGGCAATCATTGGACCTGAGCGCATCCACGAGCTGGAACCGCGCGCAAGTGCCAAGGCGACGTGCGCGTTGTGGTGCCCCTCGACCGGTTACGTCGACCCGTTTGAGGTCGCCATTGCCGCGCTAGAGAACGCCGTTGCCAACGGCGTGACATTTATGCGGTCCGCGCCAGTGGAGGCAATTGAGGTTGATGACTCGGATGACGGAGCCGCACGCTTTACGCTGGCAACGCCCGCCGGCGATGTGCGTTGCCATTACCTGATCAACGCCGCGGGCAACGGAGCCGCGGACATCTCGCATATGGCCGGCGCCGAGGAGTTTCAGATGGTCTGGCGCCAGGGCAACATTGTGGTGCTGGACAAAGAGCCGCGTGCGCTCATGCCGCTCTATCCCGTTCCCACGCCGGTCTCCAAGGGCGTTATCGTCACGGGCACGGTCCACGGCAATACCGTGATCACCGCGACCGCCGCCGTGCGCGAGCCCGGCGACACACAGACCTATGCGAGCGATGTGAACACGCTGCTGACGGGAGCGCGCAAGCTGGTGCCCGATCTGGACACGCGTCGCGTGGTGCGCGCGTTTGCCGGCGGGCGCCCGGTCATTCAGGGTACGAACGACTTCTTTATTGGGCAGTCGGCCGTGGTGCCGAGGCTGTTCCAGGCGGCAGGCATTCAGTCGCCGGGCGTGGCGAGCGCGCCAGCCATTGCCGAACGCATGGAGCAGGTACTGCGCAAAGCCGGCGTGGCCCTGCGCGAACGGGACGATTGGGACCCGATTCGCCGCGCGCCGGACGACTTTGACCGCGCGTCGCTTGCGCGCAAGGAAGAACTCATAGAGTCCGACCCCGCGTGGGGGCAGATCGTCTGCCGCTGCGAGACGGTACCCGAGGCCGAGATCGTGGCCGCGATCCGACGCCGCCCGGGCGCGGTTTCGGTCGAGGGCGTCAAGCGCCGCTGTCGTGCCGGCATGGGCCGCTGCCAGAGTGGTTTCTGCCAGAGCCGCGTGGTGGCGATCCTGGCACGCGAGCTGGGCTGCGACCCCAGCGAGGTGCTGTTGGAGGATGCCGGATCTTGGTTGGTTGAGGGACCGCTGAAGGGGGTGCGCTAGGATGGCGACGCTTGATATGCGCGACGAACGCGCGGAGGCAGGAGCCGTAGCGTCGGTGTCGACGCAGGCGTTCGACGTGGTCGTTATCGGCGGCGGACCTGCCGGCATGGCGGCCGCACTTGCCGCACATAAGGCAGACGCGCGCGTGGCCATCGTGGAGCGCGAGCAGCATCTGGGCGGCATCCTGCGCCAGTGCATCCACCCCGGTTTTGGCCTTTCGCACTTTAAGCAGGAGCTCACCGGTCCCGAGTACGCGCAGCGCTTTATCGACCAGGTGCGTGCGACCGACATTGCGCTGTTCCTGGACAATATGGTGCTTGGGATTGATTCGGGTGAGGGCGCGGGCGCGGGCGACCCAGACACGGGCGAGATCGCGGGAGACGACGCGGTCCATACCGTCACGCTCATGAGCCGTACCGGCATGCTTCAGCTCACCGGACGCGCGGTCGTCCTTGCCATGGGGTGCCGCGAGCGCACCCGCAGCGAGATCAAGATTCCCGGCAGCCGACCCGCCGGCGTGTTTACGGCCGGCCTGGCGCAACGATACATCAATATCGAAAACCTCAAGCCCGGCTCGCGTGCCGTCATTTTGGGCTCGGGCGACATCGGGCTTATCATGGCGCGCCGCTGCACACTCGAGGGGATTTCGGTCGAGGGCGTGTACGAGCTCATGCCGTACGCCAACGGGCTGCGCCGTAACGTCAAGAACTGCCTGGACGACTTTGGCATTCCGTTGCACCTGTCCACAACCGTCACGCGTGTGATCGGTCACGATCGCGTGGAGGCCGTCGAGGTGAGTCAGGTTGACGAGCATCTGGTGCCCATTGCCGGGACGGAGCGCATCGTTCCATGCGATACGCTGCTGCTTTCGGTGGGCCTGATTCCCGAGAACGAGCTTTCGGTGGGTGCGGGCGTTGAGCTTGACCCACGCACGCGCGGCGCCGTGGTGGATCAGAGCCTGCAAACGGGCGTGCCGGGCATCTTTGCCTGCGGCAACGTACTGCACGTGCACGATCTGGCCGACAACGTGACGACCGAGTCCGAGCGTGCCGGTGCGGCTGCAGCGACATGGGCGTTGAACGGCGACGCCGGGGCGAGCGCTGCGAGCATGGGCTGCGAGCTTACGATCTCCCCCGCCGGCATCGCAGGCTACGCGCTGCCGGGACGCATTACGGCCGTGACACTCACCAAACTCAACTTCCGCGTACGCAAACCGGTCGATGCCGCCCGCGTACGTATTCTAGCAGGCGACAAAGAACTGTTTGCAGGCAAGATCCGCCCGTTTAAACCGAGCGTGATGGAGAGCTTCCCACTGCCGGCAAAGGTGATTCAGCGCGCACTCGAACTGAATGTTAGCGAGATTGTCCTGTCCGTCGATCCCGTCGAGGAGGCGTAAGGCCATGAGCGTAAACGCGATCGAAACGCTGCAGTTCAACTGCACTACCTGCCCATCCGAATGCCTCCTGACCGTAGAGGTAGAGCGTGACGCAGACGGCGCCGTGGTAGAGGTGCGCTCCGTGACCGGCAACAGCTGCCCGCGCGGTGATACGTTCGCACATCAGGAGCTCACCTGCCCCATGCGCGTGCTCACCACCACCGTGGCCGTATCCGGCGGCGACGAGGCGCTGCTACCCGTGCGCACGGCCGAGGCCATCCCGCTGGCATTCCACGCCCAAGCCATGAACCTCATCCGCGGCCTGGTCGTCGACGCCCCCATCCGCATGGGCGACGTCGTGATGGAGAACCTCCTCGGCACCAGCATCAACCTCATCGCCAGCATGGACATCGACCCAGCCTAAGCAGCTCATTTAGGACGGGGCTCTTTTAGCTACCCCGCCATCCACCCCACCACTCCTCAATTGCGGTGAAATAGTTCCTAATTTCCGCCAAAACCCCGGCATCCAGGAACTATTCCACCGCAACTTGCCTTGGGATCGGTATTTAGCTTGTGCCTACTTTAGTGCCATTTCAAAACTATGCCGGATTACGGGGCTGATTCGGAGACCCCATCCATACCGGCAATTTTCGATTTTTGATAAGCCTTATACCTGCGGTTTAATTTCGCCATTTTTCCTATGGTCATGTAATACAGGTCCAGCCCCGTAATCCGCCATAGTTTTGAAGCAGCCCATTTGGGGCGGGCCTCTAATGACTACTTTTGCCCGAACGTTCGCCAGGCTGACCATACCAAGGAGTGTCCCGAAGTGCCGGCATAAAAGGAACGTCCCTATCTGCCGGGCATGGGATACCATGGTGGCACCCTAGCGAAAGGATGTTTCATGGCACATGTCGATGATCAGCGCGTGGCGCGCGTGCTCGATGCGCTCGAGGCTCAGCACCCCGGCGCGCAGCTGCTCGTAAACGACCCGTGGTCGATTTATTACCTGACCGGCTTTTATGCCGATATGTTCGAGCGTTTTTGTGGCGTGCTGCTCGCACGCGGTAGCGAGCCCGTGATCCTGGTCAACGCGCTGCATCAGCTGCCCGAGTACGACAATGCCCGCGTCGCGTATCACACCGATACCGACGTCGTGGCCGACGCCATCGTTCGAGAGGTTAATCCTGTCAAGCCCCTCGGCATCGATACCGTTATGCGCTCCGGCTTTTTGATGCCGCTTATGGAGCGCAAAGCCGCCAGCGAGTTCTTCTTGGGCGACTTTGCCGTCACCGCCGCACGCACCCACAAGGACGAAGCCGAGCAGGAGCTCATGCGCGCGTCCTCGGCCGCCAACGATGCCGTGATGACCGATGCCATCAAGCTCGTCCACGAGGGCGTAACGGAGCGCGAAATTGCCGATCAGATGTTCAGCCTGTACCGCAATCATGGCTGCGAGGGCTTTAGTTTTCCGCCCATCGTGAGCTTTGGCGCCAACGCCGGCGACCCGCACCACGAGCCCGACGACACCGTACTCAGGCGCGGAGATGTGGTGCTGTTCGACATTGGTGGGCGCCACCGCAACTACTGCTCGGACATGACGCGCACGTTCTTTTGGGGCGAGCCGGACGAGGAAACCGCGCGCATCTACGACATCGTGCGCAGCGCCAACGAGGCAGCCGAATCGCTTATCGCCCCGGGCGTGCGTATGTGCGACCTGGACCGCGCCGCGCGCGACGTGATTGAGGACGCTGGCTACGGCAAATACTTTACGCACCGCTTGGGACACTCGATCGGCCTGCAGGACCATGAGCCGGGCGACGTCTCGCTCGCCAACGAGCAGGTCGTAGAGCCTGGCATGACGTTCTCTATCGAGCCGGGAATCTACCTCCCCGGCCGCACCGGCGTCCGCATCGAGGACCTAGCCCTGGTTACCGAGTCCGGCGTCGAGATTCTCAACGCCTACCCCCACGATCCGACCCGCCTAGACTAGCCAATGTGGCAAAGGGACTGTCCCTTTGCCACATCCCGCCAATGCTTCGCCACAAAAACGGGCTATTTACTACGTTTAACCCGCATGGGTCAACCATGCGGGTCTTTTTTGAAATTCGACAAGCCATCTACCTGCGGTTTTGATTTTGTAATTCTCGGCGTGGTCGAGGGCGGTCGATTAAACGTAGTAGATAGGCCCATTTCGTGGCGAGCAGACCAACTAGCTGCCCTGCGAATGGTGTTAGCGCAGCAGGCCGGCTACTTCGCCGGCTAGGGTGATGGTGCCGGCGGCAACGAAGGGCTCGCCGGCGGCATCGAGGGCTGCGAGGGCCTTGGATACGCTGGGGTACACACCCGCGAGCTTATCGGCGTCCACCAGGGCAGCGAGCTCCTCCACTGGCAGGGCGCGATCGGAATCGGTCTGCGTCGCGACCACACGGGGGAAGGCCGGAACAAGCACGTCGACGATGCCCGCCACGTCCTTATCAGCCAATGCGGCGCACAGCAGCGTGGGGCGATTTTCTACGCACGGATCGATCTCGTCCAGTGCGCTCACAAAGTTCTCGCAGCTCTGGGGGTTATGGCAGGCGTCGATCAACTTGAGCGGATCGGTTCCCAGCACATCAAAGCGACCCGGCGTGGGGCAGCCCATAAGCGAAGCGTCGAGCGCATCGTGGTCGAGCTCGCGGCCCAGATAGCCCTCGCACAGCATAATCGCGCACGCGGCATTCTGCGGCTGATATGCCGGCTTGACCATACTCGACGTATAGATCGCACGCGGCGTGGTGCAGCTAAACTCCACCGTATCACCCACGTGTTCAGGAAGTTTGGTCGTCGTATGGCTCACCACGAGCGGCACCACACCACATTCGCGGCAACGGTCATCCATCACGCGCTGAACGCTCGCCTCATGCGTACCCTCGCCCAAAACAACCAAACGCTCAGGCTTAATAACCGCAGCCTTCTCCCCCGCAATAGCCTCAAGTGTGTCGCCCAAAATACGAGTATGATCGAGCCCAATGCCCGTAATGGCCACGGCGACAGGATCAGTGGCGCTGGTGGCATCCCAACGACCGCCCAAGCCAACTTCCAACACGGCAACATCCACGCGAGCCTCGGCAAACACGACCATCGCAGAGGTCGTAAGCAAGTCGAACGGGGAGATAAAGTAAGCGCTCTTCCCGGCCGCCACACGACGTTCATTCACGCGATGTCCGGCTTCAATCGCAGCAGAAACGCCGCGAGCAAAAGCGTCATCGCTCACCACACGTCCATCAATTTCCATGCGTTCGGGATAACGCACAAGATGAGGAGACGTATACAAGGCCGTCTTCAGACCTTCACCGCGCAGGATCGAAGCCGAGAAACGCGTTGTCGAAGTTTTACCGTTGGTTCCGGCAATCTGAATGCAATCAAAGTATTCATCGGGACGACCAAGCTCATCGAGCATGTCGATAACCGTCTCAAGCATCCGAGTACCAGTGCCAGAAATCTTCCCCGTATCGGCCGCCACAACGACAGCCTCATCAAACGGAACCAGATCAAACTCAAACGGCACCGAATACAGCCCAGAACGCTTTGCCATAGCCAAAGTCCCCTCAACATAAAAAGAGGCCCGTAAGCAACAACGAGCCCCTCCCATTCAAAATATCAGCCAAACACCGCTTTACAGCAGAATCAAGGCCACAACCCAGTGGCCCTAAAACGCAGGATGCAAACAACTACGTAACCGCACTAGGAGCGGCCCGACGCTTTGCTCGATACAAGTTCCGCACGCAAAGGACAGCACTTAATGTGCTGTCCGTCTTGCGCAGGACTGTTCGCAGTAGCGAGCAATGCCCCAAACCGCGTCCCCCAGCACCGCCTACGAGAAGTCAGCAACCTGCGAGGTCAGCGCCGCCAGGATCTCCTTGAGCTCAGCTGCACGGTCCCTCTTCTTCTGCACCACCGCGGGCGCGGCCTTGGCCACGAAGCCCTCGTTGGCGAGCGTCTTCTCGCAACTGGCGAGCTCCTTCTGGGCCGCAGCGATCTCCTTCTCCAGGCGTGCCTTCTCGGCCGAAAGATCGACCTTGCCCTCGAGCACCACAAAGACCTCGACGCCGCTGTCGACCACGGCAATGCTCGCGGCCGGCTTCTCAACGTCGGTCCCCATGACCAGCGAGGCGGTGTTTGCCAGCGGCTCGATGGTCGAGCGCAGGCTCTCGAGCTTCTCGATGTCCTCGGCGCCGGCACGCACGACCACGTCGAGCTCGGCCTTGGGGCTCAAGCGATAACGCGAACGGGTGGCACGGGCGGCGGAAACGACGGTGCGGCACAGCTCAAACGCGCGCTCGGCATCCTCGTCAACATACTTGGCGTAGTCGGCGGGCTCCGGCCACTTGGCGATCATGAGCGCCTCGGCGCGGTCCACGTTGCCCTCGGCGTCCAGATCGAGCACACTCGCCGGCATGTTATCCCAAATCTCCTCGGTGACAAACGGCATAAGCGGGTGCATCAGGCGAATGGAGGTGTCGAGCACAAAGATCAGGTTGCGCTGAGCCTGCAGACGGCCCTCGCCCTTCAGGCGGGCCTTAGTGACCTCGACGTACCAGTCGCAGACCTCGTTCCAGAAGAACTGCTGCACGCCGCGGGCCATATCGCCAAAGGTGTAGTTCTCGATGCCCTCGGTGACCATCTTCACGGCCTTGGCCAGGCGGCTGAACATCCAAGCGTCGGCAGGCGTCTCCACGACGGGCTCGCCGGGCGTGTAGCCTTCCATGTTCATGAGCAGGAAGCGGCTGGCGTTCCAGATCTTGGTCACAAACGACTTGGCCTGCTCGGTGCGCGGACTGTCGATGAGCTTCTTGGTCTTCTTGTCGATGTTCGCGTCAAACTTGACGTCCTGGTTGTTGGTGCACAGCGTGAGCAAGTTGAAGCGCATGGCATCGGCGCCGTACATGCCGATGAGGTCCATGGGGTCAACGCCGTTGCCCTTGGACTTGGACATGCGGCTGCCGTCCTTGGCAAGGATCGTCGGGTAGATGACGACGTCCTTAAATGGCACCTCGTCCAGGAAGTACAGTGAGCTCATGACCATGCGGGCGACCCACAGCGCGATGATGTCGCGCGCGGTGACGAGCGCCGTCGTGGGGTGATGGCCCTCGAGCAGCTCCGGCTTTTGCGGCCAGCCCTGCGTGGCGAAGGTCCACAGCTGCGAGCTAAACCAGGTGTCCAGCACGTTCTCGTCCTGATGCACGTGATGGCCGCCGCACTTGGGGCACACGTCGGTGTCCTCGGTAAGGGCGTCCTCCCAGCCGCAGTCCTCGCAGTAGAACACGGGGATGCGGTGGCCCCACCACAGCTGGCGGCTGATGCACCAGTCCTTGAGGTTCTCCATCCAGGTGGTGTAGGTCTGCGTCCAGCGCGCGGGGTGGAAGGTGACCTTGCCGGAGTTGACGGCGTCAAGCGCTGGCCCCTTGAGCTTGTCGACGGCCACAAACCACTGCTCGGACAGCCACGGCTCCAGCGCGGCGTCGCAACGGTAGCAGTGCATGACGGAGTGATCGAGGTCCTCGACGTGATCGAGCAGGTCGTGCTCCTCAAACCACTTGATGACGGCCTCGCGGCACTCGTCACGGTTCATGCCGGTAAACTCGCCGTAACCCTCGACGACCACCGCGTGCTCGTCGAAGATGTTGATCTGCGGCAGGTCGTGGGCCTGGCCCATGGCGTAATCGTTGGGGTCGTGGGCCGGGGTGACCTTGACAAAGCCGGAGCCAAAGTTGGCGTCGACGTGCCAATCCTCAAAGATGGGGATCTCGCGATCGACGATGGGGAGCTTGACGGTCTTACCCACAAAGGCGGCCTTCTCGGGGTCCTTCGGGGAGACGGCGACGCCCGTGTCGCCGAGCATGGTCTCGGGGCGCGTGGTGGCGACGACGATGTAATCCTGGCCGTTGACCGGCTCGGTCAGCGGGTAACGCAGGTGCCACAGATGGCCCTTCTCGTCCTTGTATTCGGCCTCGTCGTCCGAGATGGCGGTGGTGCAGTTGGGGCACCAGTTAACGATACGCTTGCCACGGTAGATCAGGCCGTCGTGGTACCAATCGCAGAAGACCTTGCGCACGGCCTGTGCGTAATCCTCGTCCATGGTAAAGCGCTCGTTGTCGAAGTCAACGGAGCAGCCCATACGCTTGATCTGCTCGACGATGATGCCGCCGTACTCGTGGGTCCAATCCCAGCAAGCGTCGACAAACTTGTCGCGACCGATCTCCAGGCGGCTAATGCCCTCGCTCTTGAGCTTCTTGTCGACCTTGGTCTGCGTGGCGATACCGGCGTGATCGGTGCCCAGCACCCAGCGCGTGGACTTGCCGCGCATGCGGGCCATACGGATGATGGCGTCCTGGATGGAGTCGTCGGTGGCGTGACCCATGTGGAGTTTGCCGGTCACGTTGGGAGGCGGAATGGTGACGGTGCAGTCGCCCACGCCCTCACGGCGCTTGTAGTAGCCGCCGTCGAGCCACTTCTGCAGGATCGCCGGCTCGTTGGTCGACGGATCGTAGTTCTTGGGCATCTCTTCCATATATCTCTCCCTGTCCCGCCGGGGAGGAATGTAGGCCCGATTTTCGCTCGGTCAGGTCCTGGGCTCGCTCGAAGACCACATTAAGTGGTCTTCGGCTCGTGCGGAATCTACGAAAATCGGGCCTACATTCCTCCCCTTAGGTATCGATTACTTCAGTCTGAATTGACTTTGCCGAGGCTTAAACAAACACACAGAATAGCACAGGTAGTTGGGGTTATTGCGTATATATAAAATAGCCTCCGACCGCGGGTGGTCGGAGGCTATTTGCAAACACGTTTTTGGCTTGTTTACCCGTAAATGCGTTGGGGCTGCTCTTCGCCCTTTACGGAGGCTTCGGTCACGATGACCTTGGCGACGCCTTCCTCGCTGGGCAGGTCGAACATCGTCTGCTGCAGCACGTCCTCGCAGATGGAGCGCAGGCCGCGGGCGCCGGTCTTGCGGGCAAGCGCCATGCGGGCGATCTCGTGCAGGGCGGCGTCCTCAAACTCAAGCTCAACGTCCTCGAGCTGGAACATCTTACGATACTGGCGCACAACAGCGTTCTTGGGCTCGGTCAGGATCGACACCAGGTCGTCCTCGTCGAGCGCCTGCGTCTGGGTGACGACGGGCGTACGTCCCACAAACTCGGGGATCATGCCAAAGGCGTTGAGGTCCTGCGGGAGCACCTGACGCAGCAGGTCGTTCTCGTCGACCGAGGTGGGGCCGGCGATCTCGGAGTTAAAGCCAACGCCCTTGTTGCCCACACGGTCGGCGATGATCTTGTCCAGACCCACAAAGGCACCGCCGCAGATAAACAGGATGTTGGTCGTGTCGATCTGCAGCAGCTCCTGCTGGGGATGCTTGCGGCCGCCGGTGGGCGGAACGCTTGCCACCGTACCCTCAAGAATCTTAAGCAGCGCCTGCTGAACGCCCTCGCCCGAAACATCGCGGGTAATGGAGAGGTTCTCCGCCTTGCGGGCGATCTTGTCGATCTCGTCAACGTAGATGATACCGACCTGTGCGCGCTCGATATCGCCATCGGCGGCGTTGATGAGCTTGAGCAGGATGTTCTCCACATCCTCGCCCACGTAACCGGCCTCAGTGAGCGCGGTGGCGTCGGCGATGGCAAACGGCACCTCGAGGATGCGCGCGAGCGTCTGGGCGAGCAGGGTCTTACCGGTACCGGTGGGACCGAGCAGCAAAATGTTGGACTTGGCGAGCTCCACCTCGTCCATATCATCACCGAGCTGCGAGTCCAAGCCGTCGTCAAAGGCCGAAAGCGCAGCACCGCCCTCGATCACACGGCGGTAATGGTTGTACACGGCAACCGACATGGCACGCTTGGCGTCCTCCTGGCCCATGACATAAGCCGAAAGCTCGTCATAGATCTCGTGCGGCGTCGGCACGTGCGTAATGACCTGACGGGCGTCGTCCTCGAGCTCAAAGCCCTCGGCCTCGGGATCCACGGCAGGCTGCCCGGCAGCCTGGCTGTGATCGTTGAGGAAGCCCGGCAGCTTGCCGTTACGGGCGGCGTCCATAAAGTCCGAAGCCAGCGACTCCTCCAAAATCTCGGAGCAGGCGGCAACGCACTCGTCGCAGATAAAGATATTGGTCGGACCCTTCACCAGGCGGCGAACCTGACCCTGCTCTTTTCCGCAGAAGGAGCAGCGAATGGGGTTGCCGTTCTCGTCGAAGCCGTCCTGCATGTTACCGGCCATCCTAGGCGTCCTTCGCGGCGAGGTCGCGCGAGGTGACGATACGGTCGATCAGACCGTAGTCGAGGGCCTCGGCAGCAGTCAGGTAGTTGTCGCGCTCGGTATCGGCCTGGACCTTCTCGATGGGCTGACCCGAGGCGTCGGACAGGATCTGGTTGAGCTCGCGGCGGGTCTTCTTGATCTCCTCGGCCACGATCTCGATCTCGGTCTGCTGGCCCTGGGCACCGCCGCTGGGCTGGTGAATCATGACCTTGGAGTGCGGCAGGCAGAAGCGCTTGCCCTTGGCGCCGGCCGAAAGCAGCACGGCAGCCATGGACGCGGCCATACCGACGCAGATGGTCGAGACCTGCGGCTTAATGAAGTTCATAGTGTCAAGAATCGCTAGGCCGGAGTAGACCTCGCCACCGGGCGAATTGATGTAGAGCGAGATATCCTTCTCGGCATCCTGGCTCTCAAGATGCAGCAGCTGGGCAACGACCAGGTTGGCGCTGACGGAGTTGATCTCCTCGCCCAAGAAGATGATGCGGTCGTTGAGCAGGCGCGAATAGATATCGTAGCTGCGCTCGCCGCGCGGCGTCTGCTCGATAACGTATGGCACGAGGGCGGAATCGAACTTAGCGATCATACGCATCTCCATTTCTCTCTTGCGGACCAAATTGGTTCTAGATAAACGTACGGTGCCCGCATGCTATGCATTGGCTGGCACCGTACGAAGCTACCGGATAACCGGTGTATAACTTTACCCCATCACGGGCGCACGCATGCGCTCGTGGGAAAGGTGGCGAGAATTACTCGGCGTCCTTGGCGGTCTCGTCGACCTCGGTCACCTTGGCGTTCTCGACCAGGTGGTCGACGGCCTTGGAGCGACGGATGGACTCGCGGACGGCAGGCATGCGGCCATCGGCGATGAACTCGGCCTTGGAAGCCTCGACGTCCTTGACGCCGGCCTTCTCGAACTCGGCGTTGATGTCGTCCTCGGTGACCTCGATCTTGAGCTCACGGGCGAGGGCGTCGAGAGCCAGGGACTCACGGGCGACGTCGTTGGCCTGCTTGTGCAGGTCGCCGATGAACTGCTCCATGGTCAGGCCGGAAGCGGGCAGCCAGGTGTCCAGCGTCATGCCGCGGGCAGCGAGGTTGGACAGGAAGTTCTGGCCAAGCTCCTCAAAGACGGACTGCTCGTAGTCGGCGTCCATCTCCTCGAGCTGCAGGCGCTCGGCGAGAGCGGAGACGCAACGGTTCTCCTTCTCGGCCGGGAGGCGGGAAGCCTTGTCCTGCTCGATCTCGATCTTGATGGCGTCGCGCATGGCGTCGATGCTGTCGAAGCCGAAGTCGGACTTGACGAGCTCATCGGTGAGCTCCGGGGTGTTGCGGACCTTGATGCCCTTGACGGTGACCTCGACGGTGTGGGTCTCGGCCTCCTCGCCCTCCTCGACCTCGTCGGTCCAGGTGACGGTCTTGACGTCGTCAACGTTAGCGCCGATCAGGGCCTCGTTGAACTCCTTGGGGTTGCTGTCGCTACCGGCGATGAGCATACGGCCCCCGGCGGCGAAGTTGTCGGCGTTCTCGACGGCCTTGAGGTCGACGGTGACGTAGTCCTCGGCCTCGACGGCGCGACCCTCGACGTCCTCGAAGGTGGCACGGTAGTTGAGGAGCATCTCGACCTGGTTGTTGATCTCGGACTCGGTGACCTCCGCAGGGGGCATCTCGATCTCGACAGCGTCGAAGGAGGAGAGCTCAGCGGCAGGACGCAGGGAGAACTCGACGGTGTAGGTGTAGTCCTCGTGATCCTTGGCGAGGTCGAGCTCCTTGTAGTCACCGCTCTTGGTGGGGACGATGTCCAGCTCGTTGAGGACGGCGGGCTCGTTGGCGGCGATCAGGTCGTTGGTGGCCTGAGCGAGGGTAGCCTCGGCGCCAAGAGCGGAGTCGATGACCGGACGGGGGGCCTTACCGGCGCGGAAGCCCGGGAAGCGGTACTTCTTGGCGGTGTCCTTGTAGGCCTTCTTGATCGCGGCGTCGACGTCGGCGGCCGGGATGGTGACCGTAGCGGTGAGCTTGGCGTCCTTGACGTCAGAAGCGGTGATGTTCAACACGTTCCTCCTCATACTGCCCAGCTTATCTGAGGTGCTGGTACCTTTATGCAACAAGCGTCGCGAGGGCATAAGCCGACGCGGGTGCGTTGGTGCGGGCGAAAGGACTCGAACCTTCACGAGAATCCCACCAGAACCTAAATCTGGCGCGTCTACCAATTCCGCCACGCCCGCATGAGCGCACAGACTAGGAATGATAGCAGATACGAGCGGCAAGCGCACGCACACGTTTTTAGCTCACGACCTCACCACGAGTGCAAAAGGCGGGGCGAGTTGCCCCGCCCCGCCAATTACGACTTGTTCGCTGACCCGCTACTCCCCCAGCAGGGCCTTCTCGGGCGTGATCGGCAGCGAGCGGACCTGGTGGCCGGTGGCGTGTGCGACGGCCGAGGCAACGGCGGCGAGCGGCGTGTTAATGACGACCTCGCCGATCGATTTGGCGCCAAACGGGCCCGTCGGCTCGTAGCTCGGCTCAAAGGCCACGCGAATGCTACCGATATCCAGGCGCGTGGGCAGCTTGTAGCTCATAAAGTTGCCGGTGCGCAGGCGGCCGCGGTCGTCGTGCTCGACAATCTCGTAGAGCGCGTGACCAATACCCTGGGCAATGCCGCCCTCGGCCTGGACGCGCGCGAGCGCCTCGTTGATCACGGTGCCGCAGTCAACAGCAGCGGCGTAATCCACCACAGTCACCTTGCCGGTGGCCTTGTCGACCTCGACCTCGGCAATGCCGGCCATAAACGGCGGAGGCGAAACGGGCAGGCAGGCAGAGGCATGCGAGGTGAGCGCGTCGCCGCCCGCGATGTTCTTGACGCACAGGTTGGCAAAGTCGCGCAGCGTGAGGTAGCGGTTCTGCTCGCGCGCGGCGCGCTCGTCGGAAAGACGCACGTACTGGCCGTCGAAAACCACATCGGCGGCATCCACGTCCCACATCTGGGCGGCCTTGGTGCAGATCTTCTCACGCAGCTCGGTCGCAGCGTTCTTGGCTGCCAGGCCCGTCACGTACGTGCCCGAGCTCGCGTACGAGCCGGCATCGAACGGCGACACGTCGGTGTCCACGCCGCGCACCACGATCAGCGAGCTCTCCACGCCCAGCTCCTCGGCGGCAATCTGCGCCAGGATCGTGTCGACGCCCATGCCGTTATCGGTGGCGCCGGTGCCGATGGTAATGAAGCCGTCCTCTTCCAGGCGCATGTCGATGCCGGCGATATCCACGTTGGAAATGCCCGAGCCCTGCATGGTGAGCGCACAGCCCAGGGCGCGCACACGGTCGCCCAGGTCTACGGCCAGCGGCTTGTCACGCCAACCGATCATGTCCATCGCGCGCAGCAGGCAGCGGTCGAGCGCGCAGGCGTTGAGCTTCTCGTTGTAGTACTGCGGCATGATCTCGCCCTCGCGCACGATGTTCTTAAGGCGCAGATCGGCAGGGTCCATGTGCAGCATGTCGGCGAGCTCGTTGACGGCGCTCTCCACGGCAAACTGGCCCTGGGTGGCACCGTAGCCGCGATACGCGCCGCCGCGGTTGGTGTTGGTGTAGACGGCGTCCCAGCTAAAGCGGCTCGCCTTCACGTGGTTGTAGATGGGCAGGCTCTTGTGACCCGAGAGGCCGATCGTCGTGGTGGCATGCTCGCCGTACGCACCGGCGTTGGACAGCGTATGCAGGTCGATGGCCGTGATGGTGCCGTCGTTCATGGCGCCCAGCTTGACGGTCATCTGCATCTGATGTCGCGAATTGCCCGCGGTGATGGTCTCCTCGCGGGTGTAGCAGCAGTAGCTCGGACGGCCGGTCTGCTGGGTGACGAACGCCACGAAGATCTCGCAGCAACCCGTCTGCTTGGAGCCAAAGCCGCCACCGATGCGCGGCTTAATGACTTGCACCTGCGACTGCGGAATACCGAGCGACTGCGCGACCATGCGGCGCACGTGGAAAGGCACCTGTGTGGAGGTGGTCACCGAGATGCGCCCGAACGCGTCGGTCGTCGCGAAGGCGCGGAAGGTTTCCATGGGCGCGGTCTGTGTGGCCTGGCTGGTGTAGGTGCGGGTGAAGACGATGTCGCTCTGGGCGAAGGCCTCGTCCAAGTCGCCAAAGTCGCTCGTGCCGCTGCATACCAAGTTGCGCGAGACGTCGCCGCCCTGCGGGAACATAAAGGTCACGTCGCCCTCGGGGTGGACCACGATGTCGTTATCGAGTGCCTGGGTAAAGTCGAGCAGCGGCTCGAGCACCTCGTAGTCGACCTTGATGAGCTTGAGCGCCTTGTCGGCGGCCTCCTCGGTCTCGGCGGCGACGATCGCCACCTCCTCGTTTTGGTAGCGCACCAGGTTCTCGAGGATCAGGCGGTCGTAGGGACTCGGCTGCGGATAGCTCTGGCCGGCAATGGTAAAGCGACGCTGGGGCACATCCTCGTAGGTGTAGACGCCCACCACACCGGGCACCTTCAGGGCGCGCGACGTATCGATGGAGCGGATCTTGGCTCGGGCATACGGGCTGCGCTTGAGCTTGACGATCAGGGCGCCGGCGGGCACCAGGTCGCCCGTGTAGACGGGACGACCCTCGAGCAGGGCCTTCGAGTCCTTCTTGGGCTGCTTGTGGGTGATCTGCTTGTACGAGACGCCGTCGCAGCTGGTGTCGTTGACCGGCAGCTCGGGCATCTCGAAGCCCAGCTGCACGCCGGACTCGTTGAGGAAGCGCACGATGGCGCGCAGCTGGCTCTCGTAGCCGCTGCAACGGCAGAGGTTGCCGGCGAGCTGGCGCGAGAGCTCCTCGCGCGTGGCAACGAGGCTCGGGTCCTCCTTGGCGGCGCGGGCAAGCGCCAGCACGTTCATAATAAGGCCGGGGGCGCAAAAACCGCACTGCTCGGCGCCTTCGGCGGCCATCGCGCGGGCGAGTGCCTCGGACTCGGCCTTGAGGCCCTCGAGCGTGGTGATGGAGCGGCCCTCGACGCGCGCGGCGGGAACCGAGCAGCTCAGCACCGGGTCGCCATCGAGCCACACCGTGCACAGGCCGCAGTTGGTGGTCTCGCAGGCGCAGCGCACCGACGCGCAACCCTGCTCGCGCAGCAGCGCAAAGAGCATGGTGTCGGGGGCAATCCGAACCTTGACCTTGCGGCCGTTGAGCGTAAAGGAAAGATCGATGAGTTTGGCAGCCATTAGCGCACCTCGCTAGAATCGACGCCGGGCACGCGGCGGCAGGAATACTCGTCCGTGGCAAACTTAGGAATCTGCACGCCCTCGAGCTCGTGGGCAAGCGCAGCCGAAAGCTCGATGCCGGCGGCGCGGCGCACGGCCTGAATCGCCAGCGGGGCCGAGATGCGGCGGCGGTAGTCGGCCGAGCCCCACAGGTTGGTGCCGTAGCTCAGGGCACGCACGGATGCGGCAAGGGCGCGAAGCTCATCCTCGGAAGGCTGCTCGTTGGTAAGGCCGCACGCCTCGCCCTGCAGCAAGGTCGCGCGCAGCGGGCGGGCACCCACGGTGACATGCCAGCTGTTGTCCCACCAGGCAGCGGTGACGTTTAAGGAGGGGAAATCGGTCGCGGCCTTGCGCACGGCCTCGTAGCTCGCACGGTAATCGTGCTTGACGACCACGACATGCTCAATAACGTCGCGCACGTAGCCCATGTCGACGAACTCGGCGAGCGGCACGCGGCCGGCGCCCGTCAGCTCAACATACGAATCGAGCGCCAGGAACGCCGAGAGCACGTCAGAGAAGCCAAAGCGACCATAGATGCTGCCGCCCACCGTGGCGGTGTTACGCAGCTGCACGCCCACGATATCGTGGACGGTGAACTCAAAGACATGGTTGACAAGTGCGTTGAGCTCGGCATGACGCTCGAGCTGGCGCAGGGTACACATGGCACCGATGCGAAACTCGGTCTCGGTCTCCTCGATTTGATCGAGCCCGCAGGCCGAAAGGTCAATCGCCGTCGCCACTCGACGCGAACCCAGGCGCATCCAGATGCCGCCGCCCACAATCTTGTTGTTGCGGTTCTTCTGTAAGAGCTCATAGGCTTCGGCCGCGTTTCCAACACGGACGTAGGTACCGAACTTGAGCACGTTCTCCCCCATCTCTCCACTTGTCCAGTACCTTTAAGTGTACCAAACGAGGGGGCACAGCTCGTGTCGGGAAAAAATGAACCGTTTTCCTCCGTCGCATGCGGATCAAAAAAGGCTCCCAGCCAAGACGACTGGGAGCCTTCTGAGACGCTATATAGAGCGAAGATTTAGCAGACACCCTGGGCGAGCATGGCGTCGGCAACCTTCAGGAAGCCGGCGATGTTGGCGCCCATGACAAAGTTGCCCTCCTGGCCATACTCCTTGGCGGTGTCGTCCACGTTGTGGAACATGCCGCGCATGAGCTGCTCGAGCTTGCCGTCGACCTCCTCGAAGGTCCAGGACAGGTGCTCGGCGTTCTGGCTCATCTCCAGGCCGGACACGAGCACGCCACCGGCGTTAGCAGCCTTACCGGGCATGAAGGCGACGCCGTTCTCCTGGAAGTAGTTCGTGGCCTCGATGGTCGTGGGCATGTTCGCGCCCTCGCCGACCACCTTGCAGCCGTTGGCGACAAGCGCCTGGGCGTCCTCGAGCAGCAGCGTGTTCTCGCGAGCACAGGGCAGCGCGATGTCGCAGGGAAGCTGCCACACGCCGCGGCCGTCGCCCTCGTGCCACACGGCGTTGGGCTTCTCGTCAACGTACATAGCGAGCGTGACATCCTTGTCGTGGCCGGAGCGCTTCTTGTTGTAGACATGCTCGAGCACGGTGTAGTCGATGCCATCGGGATCCTCGACCCAGCCATGGGTGTCGGAGCAGGCCAGGACCTTACCGCCGAGCTGGGCGACCTTCTGGACCGCGTAGATGGCGACGTTACCGGAGCCGTGAACGACGACGTTCTTGCCCTCGAAGGACTCGCCGCGGCTCTTGAGGTACTCGTCCACAAAGTAGACCAGGCCGTAGCCGGTGGCCTCGGTACGGGCGAGCGAGCCGCCAAAGGAGAGGCCCTTGCCGGTAAGGACGCCGGTCCACTCGTTGGTCAGGCGCTTGTACTGACCGAACAGGTAGGCAACCTCGCGGCCGCCAACGCCCAGGTCGCCGGCGGGAACGTCGGTGTTGGGGCCAATGTGGCGATAGAGCTCAGTCATGAAGGACTGGCAGAAATGCATGATCTCGTTGTTGGACTTGCCCTTGGGGTCAAAGTCGGAGCCGCCCTTGCCGCCGCCCATGGGAAGGGTGGTCAGGCTGTTCTTGAGGATCTGCTCCAGGCCCAGGAACTTGAGCATGCCCAGGGTGACCGTCGGGTTAAAGCGCAGGCCGCCCTTGTAGGGTCCAATGGCAGAGTTGAACTCGACGCGGTAGCCACGGTTGACCTGAACCTTGCCCTGGTCGTCGACCCAGGGAACACGGAACATGACGATGCGCTCGGGCTCGACGAGGCGCTCCAGCAGGGCGGCCTCCTCGTACTCGGGGTGGGCGTCGAGCGCCGGCTGAATGGTGCCGAGGATCTCGGTCGCGGCCTGGATGAACTCAGGCTGCTCGGGATAGCGGGCCTTGAGCTCTTCGAGAACTTTCTGCGTGTAGCTCATGCTTCCTCCAATGATGGGAAACGAAAATGTTGGTCGCGGCACCCTATGCGCCGCGAACTTTATCGAGTATGGATAATATCGCACTGTTGCAGCAAAGTTTCGCATAAGCCGACGAGCAGATGTTTCGTTTTGATTACGATGCAGGTAGAAGCGTTTTTGAGTGCCTGACATGCAAAACCTGTGTTTCAAACCTGTTTCGTCCACGTGTTCCAAACCACCACATTGGGGACAGGCACCTTTGTGGTGGTGTTGGTGGTTAGAGGACAAGCTGATGGTAGTCGGCAGGGGTTATGCGGCCCTCAGTGGCGGCGCGGAAGGCGGCGAGAGCGTCGCCCGAGAACGGCATGGCCCAGCACAGCCCGCAGCCGGCGGTGATGGAGCCGGGCAGCGGCATGATGCGCCCGGGCACACCGGCGGCAAGACACAGCTGTTCGCATTCCATCACATCGAAAGTGCTGTCGAACGACACGATAATCTTGCGTTCGTGGTCGAGAGCGCCACCCGACGGGCCTTCGCGGTGTGCCTCACGATACGCCTCGGCGGCCGCTTCCTCTTCCGCGGTATGTCCACAGCCACCGCAACCGCAGGTACAGGGTTCGGACCCGTCGCAAGTGCAAGGCTCTCCCGTGTCGGGACAAATATCGTGAGACATGACAACTCCAATCGTCTAGGCGAGTAACTCGGCCGCCGCAAACTCCTCGGGCGTATTAACGTTTTCGAAGCAGAGCGTCGAGCCTGCGACCTCAACAATCTGAGGCTCATCCAAATACCCAGCGTTCACTCGGTCGATCAGGCAGCGAATGCGTTGGCGGTCGCAGGAGAGCAGCTCTTGGGCAACCGGCGCACACGCGTCACGGCGCCAGACGGCGCAAAGCGGCTCAATCCCCCGCTCCTCGCGCGGCACGCACACGTCGAGCGCCTCGGCCTCAACACGATCGGCAAGCGCGCCGATGAGTTCCGGCGAGACAAACGGCATATCGCAGGCGACAATCGCCACGAGCGGCAATCGGGCCGCGGCCAACGAGCTCGCGATGCCGCGCATGGCGCCCGCCGACCCTTCAAGGTCCGCCACCACACGCGGCACCAGGCCGCCAAACGCGCGCTCCTCAAGGTAGGCCAGCTCGCTGGGACGCGACGTCGTCACGACCAACTCGTCGGCAACTGGCGCCAGCCGGCCCAGCACGCGCTCGATGAGCGGCTCGCCGCAAAACGCCATGCGGGCCTTATCGCAGCCCATGCGCGAGGACAGCCCGCCCGCCTGGACGACACAAGAAAGATCGGCACGTCTTACGGTAGTCATACGGCAAAACACCTCCATCGGCACGTTCAAAATCCAGCGCACGGGGCAAATACCGTAGACGACATGACAGACGACACGGCGGACCCGTACAAAAACAAAACAGCGCCTTTGCGGCACGCAGTAAGACCGCGAGCACAAAAGCGCTGGTAGCGTATGGCGGGAACGTATGTGAATCGAACACATCCAAGACGTTTTGCACGCCTCGCAACGGTTTTGAGGACCGCGGAGCCCACCGGAGCCCATCCGTTCCCAAGTGCGGCGGTATTTTACCAAACCGAAACAGCTCCATCCCAAAAAGACGAGCAAGAAGTTGCGGTGGAATAGTTCTTGTATTTGCTGCCAAAGCCTCCAAATAGGAACTATTTCACCGCAACTGAGGAGGCGGGAGCGAGTGACCGGCCTAGCGTAGGGAGCGCAGGCCGCCGGCTTCCTTGTCGAGCACCGTAAAGCGCACGGCATCCAGGTATTCCAAGATGCTGATGGCGCGCTTGCGCGACACACCCAGGGCCTCGCGCAGCACGCTCGTGGTGGCAGCGCCACCGGCATCGGCGATGGCGGCGGCAACAAGCTCGCGCGCATGGGCCTCGGCGGCAGCGGACAGGGCAACGTCGCGCTCGACCTTCACGATCGAGCGGTTGAGCGAAAGCTCGCGCAGGGCACGCGTCATGGTGTCGCGATCGAGCTGCAACTGCTCGCCCACCTCGGGCAACGTCGGTGCATCGAGGCCGGCTTCGTCCAGCAAGGCAACGATACGTTCGCAGGCCTCGCGCACCACACGCGCCGCGGCGGCGGCCGAATGCGGATCGAATACCTCGGCGCCCTCGGCGGCGCACACACCACGCGAGCAGCCCTCGGCAATCAGAGCCGCGGCAACGCCTTCATCAGCGGCAGACCACGCAGCATGGGCAACGGCGCCAGGCGTAAAGCCCGTCTCCTTGGGAGCCGCCGTGTGCATGGCTGACAGGGTCGCCGCCAGTGCATCCATCGCGGCGTCGAGCACCGTGGCGTCCGCCAAGTAGTCCGCATCACCCACGGCAAGCTTGCGAACGGAGCCCTGCGACACCAACCCGCGCAGTGCGGCATCGACCTCGCCGATACCAAGATCCAAAGCGTCGGTAACATCAACCGCCGTAACCGGCAGCATCTGCAGCGCCAGCCAAGCGCCCACACCGCCCGCGGTATCGCCGGCCTCAAGCGCTGCAAGCAGCGTGCGCTCCCCCGCCGAAAGCTCGCGCGAGCGGCGGCAGCGCGAAAGCAGCACGCGCCCGCCGCCGATGAGCATAACGGGCGAATACGACAGCACCACGGCGTGGTCTCCGGCACGCAGCGGCAGCGGCTCCTCCAGGCGCACCTGCACGGTACGGGTCTCGCCCACCGCCATGGGGGCCTCGCCCTCCAAAAGCATGATGCGACCGACAACCTCGGCCGTGCCGGCCATCACATGCACGCGCGCACCCGACTCGAGCACACGCGGCTTGGCTCCCTCACGGCCCAGGTAGGTGAACGTCATCATAAAGCGCAACGTCTGGCCAAAGCGGTCCGCCACGCCGAGCATCTCACCGCGATCGAGAGCGGCAACACCATCGCCCACCAAGTTGAGCGCCACGCGCTGTCCGGGCAGTGCTCGCGGCGTATCGCCATGCACCTGAATCCCGCGCACGCGACAGACCGTACGCGACGGCAAAGCCATCAGCTCGTCGCCCACCGCAACCGGCGCATCGTGCAGCGTTCCCGTTACGACAGTGCCGACGCCCTTAATCGTAAAGCAGCGGTCAATCGGCAGGCGCGGCGCGGCATCGGTGCGCTCGGCACGGTCGCGGCAGGCATCCCAGCAGGCACTTACCTGCTCGTCGAGCACCGCAAGCAGCCCGTCGATCCCCTCGCCCGTCTTAGACGACACGGGCACAATCGGCGCGCCCGCAAACACGGTACCCGACAAAAAGTCATCGACATCGAGCTCGGCAAGCTCGGTCATCTCGGCATCGGCAAGGTCGCACATCGTCAGCGCGACCACCATATGCGTGACGCCCAGCAGCTCCAGCACATGCACGTGCTCGCGGGTCTGCGGCATCACGCCCTCGACGGCAGAGACCACCAACACGGCAACATCAATGCCCGTGGCACCCTGCACCATGGCGCGCAGGTAATGCGCGTGGCCCGGCACGTCGACCAGGCCGACGATCTTGCCGCTCGGCAGCGCCAGCTCGCCAAAGCCCAGCTCCACGGTCATACCGCGACGGCGCTCAACCTCCAGACGGTCGGGATTCTTGCCGGTCAGCGCCTCGATCAGTGCGGACTTACCGTGGTCAACGTGACCCGCCGTGCCAACGATAACGGGGCACTCCACCAGCGTTTGAACCTCACTCATCGAGCAACCGCCTTCTTAACGCACGCGACGAGCGTCGACGCCGCCGTCTCGATATCGCGGTCGCCCACAAGCGTACGGACGTCAAACAAAATGCGATCGTGCGAGGTTCGCGTGACGACCGGCGTGTCGAAGTCCTGGACAAGCGAGCGCTTGAGCGCGTCGACCGTCAGGCGCTCGTCAACAAGACGCACGGCAACGCACATCGTTGGCAGCTCCACGGTAGGCAGCGAACCGCCGCCGGGGGTCGACGATTCCTCGACGATTTCCACCTGCACGGCACAAGGACAGCCAGCCTTATCGAGACCCGCCACCATCAATTCGCGCAGCTTACGCGCGCGACGCTCCAGATGAGCCTGCGGAAGCGTGAGCATGTTGAGCACCGGCACCTCGCGATGGGCAACATCCGCCCCATCCATGTAAATGCGCAGTGTAGACTCGAGCGCCGCCAGTACGAGCTTACCCGGACGCAGGGCACGCATAAGCGGATGCGACCCGCAGGCCTGAACCAAATCGCGACGGCCCATAATAATGCCCGCCTGTGCGGCACCGAGCAGCTTATCGCCCGAGCACGACACCAGATCGAGCCCTGCCGAAACCGAAGCCGGCGTGGTTTCTTCGCCGCCGCGCACCAAGATGTCGTCGGGCAGCAGCGCGCCCGAGCCCTGGTCTTCGTAGAAGAGCAGGCCATGCTTATGAGCAAGCGCCGCAAGCTCCCGAGAGCCTACCTCCTCGTGGAAACCCTCGATGCGATAGTTGGAAGGATGGACCTTAAGGATCATCGCCGTATCGGGCGTGATGGCGCGCTCGTAGTCGCCCAAATGTGTGCGGTTGGTGGCGCCGACCTCGACGAGTTTGGCGCCCGAAGCCGCCATGACATCGGGGATGCGGAAGCTGCCGCCGATTTCGACAAGCTCGCCGCGGCTGACGATGACCTCCTTGCCTGCGGCATGGGTCGCCAGCACCAGCAGCACCGCGGCGGCATTGTTGTTGACCACGAGCGCGTCCTCGGCACCGGTGAGCGAGCGAATCAGCTGCGCGGCGTGCTCCTTGCGCGACCCGCGCGAACAGGTGTCCACACTGTACTCGAGCGTACTGTACCCGCGCGCAACCTCGGCCACGGCCTTTGCCGCCGACTCCGCGAGCGGGGCTCGACCCAGGTTGGTATGGATGACCACGCCCGTAGCGTTGACGGCAGGGCGCAGGCTCGGCAGTGCGGATCGATGCGAACGCCACTCGATCGCCGAGGCCAGGTCGCGCTTAGAGCGCGGGGCGGCACCGGCGCGAATGGCGGCACGCTCCTCGTCGAGCTCGGCCGTGACGGCGGCATGCACCACCGCGTCGCAGGTCTCCCCCGCCGCCTTCACTACCGGCCACTCGGCAAGCAGCTCGTTGACGGAAGGAATGGCGCGCAGGCGGGCGCGCACCTCATCGGACATGTTCTGGCTATCGCTCATGTGCGGCCTTTCAAAAGAAACGTGGATCAGTCGAATACATCAGCTGAGTCAATTACTCGTTATTATCCTCGCGCGCTGCGATCTTTTCCACGCGAACGGCGTTTTCCTGGGTGAGCGCGGCGCCTGTCAACGGGTCCCAACGCAACGGCGTATGGTCGAGTGGGCCGACGCCCAAAGCTTGAGCGCCGCCGGCATCGGCGCCAAACGAACGCCCGCCGGGGGCGGCCGAGGTGAAGATGCACGCCGGATGCAGATACGGCGTCGTCTCCACGCGCACGCGGTCGCGGCCCATATCACTCACGAGTTCGACAATCTCGCCGTCGGCGATGCCCATGTGCGCAGCAGCATCGGCATTTATCTGCACGGCATCCAGGTCCGATCCAGCCTCGGCGGCACCTTGGGCCGCAAGCCTGCGCGAGGTATGCGACTCAAAGGGACGGTTGCCGCTAATGAGGCGAAACATCCCCGGACCGGGCTCCACCATGGGCGCGACCCAACCGGGAACGCGGCCCAGACCGGCTCGCCCCCATACGTCGCTTGCCAGCGCAATTTTGCCGCCATCCAAGGGAATCGCCGGCTCGCCCGTACGCGACGGCAACGCAACACCCGTGTCGGCCCAGCCGCGCTCCTTGAGCTCGTCCAGATTGATTCCAAACGGTGCCACCTGGGCAGCCGCCAGATCGTCAGACGTAAACTGGAAGTACTCGCCCACACCACACGCCTGTGCCAGACCGGCAAAGATCTCCCGACCGGGACGCGTGTCATCATGCTGCACGGGCAGCACGGCATTACGGTAGAACACGCGCGCATCGTTGGTGCCCATCACCGTTCCCACGCCACGGTCGGCCTCCAGATACGTCACGTCGGGCAGCACGAAGTCAGAAGCACACGCTGTCTCGGACCAGCGAATATCAATCGTCACGAGCAAGTCGAGCTGCTGCAAAATACCCAACCAAGCCTGTGCATTGCCATAGCCCGCACCGGGGTTACTGGCATAGACGATGAGTCCACGCAAATCGCCGGCAAGAATCGACTGACCGATGGTCGTGCACAGGCCGCGCACCGGATCGACCAGTGGATAGCGCTCGGACCCCAACTTGGGCTCACGTAGCATCGGCGGCGTCGCAAAGCGTGCGGGATCAAGGTCACCCAGCGCAAACGGTGTGGGTGGATTGAGCGCGCCGCCCGCATGTCCAATACAGCCCAGCAGCACATCGACCATGCAGATAGCTCGCGCCGTCTGCGTACTGTTGGCATACGCGATACCGATACCACCATGAAAGCCAGCGTCAACCACCGCAGCAGGCGCCGCGGCAGCCAAATCACGCGCAGTCGCACGGATATCGTCCGCCGGCACGTCGCACATCGACTCAGCCCACTCGGGCGTCCAAGCAGCGGCCGCCTGCGCCAGCTCGTCAAAACCCGTGGCGTAGCGAGCAACGAACTCGTGGTCGTACAGGCCCTCGGCAATCAAGACATGTGCAATGCCCAACAGCAAGGCCAGGTCGCAGCCCGGGCGCACGCGCAGCCAGCGGTCGGCAAGCGCAGCCGAGCCACTGCGCCGGGGGTCGACCACGATAATCTTAGCCCCACGTCGACAGGCATCGTTGAGCGCATCAACGGCCCCCATCGTCGACGAATCCACCAAGGAACGCCCCAGGTACATAATGCAATCGGTGTTCGCAAGGTCGGAGGCGGGACTATAACCCAGGCTATGCTCCCAACCGGTGAGACGGCTTACCTCGCAGGCGCCATCGGCACCGTACACGTTGGGCGAGCCCAACGCATGCATAAAGCGATACGCCCAGTAACGGTCGAACGAAGGCACGCCGAGCGTCATGCCCAGCGCACGAGGCCCGTGCTCGTCAACAATCCCCAAAAGGCGCGCAGCGATCTGCGCGAACGCCTCATCCCAGGAAATCGCATCGAACCCCGAGCCATCAGCTCGTCGGCGCATGGGGTGCAAAATCCGGTCGCGCTCGTCAAACGGCATAGACAGCCGATGCCGCCCGCGGGCGCACAGAGCACGCGCCGCGCACGGATGCCCCGGCACCGGCAACTCGGCCACCACGCGACCGTCCTCAACGCGTGCCGCAAAGGCGCAATCGGCATAGCATCCCCCGCATGTGGTCACCACGGCGCGACCGTCACGCTTCACAGCAGATGCCATCTCGATTACCCCTTTCACCAGCCAAACACAACAGGCCAAAAGCCCGGCAACGAGCCCCAGACCCAAAAAGCCTCCCGCACGGCAACGCCCCGCGGGAGGCCCAACGTCAAACAGACGGTACCTTACGCCTCAGACTTCTTGGCGTAGACAAACCAGTAGCCGAGCGCGATCAAAACCGCGCCGCCCACGATGTTGCCCAGCGTGGCGGCGGACAGGTTAAACGCAATGCCCGCAACATTGAGCGCATCGGCGCCGGCGACATCGGCACCATAGCCGCACGCGTGCATCACGGCACCCATGGGCAAAAAGTACATGTTGGCAACGCAGTGCTCAAAACCGCAGGCCACAAAGGCGGCGATGGGCAGCAGAATGCCCACAACCTTATCGACCACGGTCTTGCCGGCGGTACCGATCCACACGGCCAGGCACACAAAGATGTTGCACAGGATGCCACGGAAGAAGATCGTCACCCAGTCGATCGTCACCTTGCCGGCGGCGACGCTCACCATGGAATTGGCAACCGCCTCGCCGTTGAGCTTGTAAATGCCGGCCATGTACACCAAAAAGACGATGAACAGGGCACCGGCAAAGTTACCAAGCCACACGACGAGCCATGCCTTGAGCATCTGAGCCAGGGTGATCTTTTTGCTCTTGAGCGCGCAGACCATAAGCGAGTTGCCGGTGAACAGCTCGGCGCCGCACACCAGCACGAGCACCAGGCCCAGGCAAAAGCACTGACCGCCCACGACGCGCTGGGCGCCCCAGCCGAGTGTGCTATCGCTCAAGAATACGGTAAAGAACAGGCCACCGAAGGCGATGAACGCGCCGGCGAACATTGCCAACAGAAAGGCCTTTGCAACCGGCAGGTTGGCCTTAGTCACGCCGGCGGCCTCGGTCTTGGCCTCGATCGCGGCGGGCCCCAGGCAATCGGGAACGGGATATTCTGCCTTGGAATCTGCCATGTCAATCACTTCTTTCCTAATCAGCAGGGACAAGCGCTCCTATTGCTCTTGCCCCAAGCGGACAAAGTGGGAAAAGTCGTTAGCGGCCACAGCGTCGTACACGGCGTCGACGGCCTCAAAGACCTCCGGGGACATGGGGTTGTAAAACTCCGTATCGCCCGGCTGAATCCCTATGAAGACGATATCTTCGCACGATTGCTCGATTTCCTCGATCAGAATCGACAAAGGAAGCGAATGCGTGGTGAACATCGACTTACGGGCCACATCACGCTTGTCGAGCAAACGGATGGACCCGACGGGCAGCGCCATGTCGGCAGCATCGACCAAGACCAGGCGAGGCGGACGCTCGCGCTTGACCTCAATGATGTCGTCCTCGGGCGTCTGACCGCCATCGATGGTGTACCAACCGGCGATGGGCGCGTCCTCCATCTTTTTGGAGAGCACGGGGCCGGCGGCATCGTCGGCACGCAGCACGCTTCCCGCCGTGAGCACGATACCCGCAAACGGGGCGCCGTTCACACAACCATCCACAACGCGACCCATTACTGCAACCTCCCCGTCAGATACACGCCCGACACATCGCGCACGCGCTCGACCAGATCGCGAAACTTCATTAAGAACGCGACCTGCTGGGCATGCAGGCCAAAGTCGTTATCGAACACCGAGATGCCGGCCTTGGCCGAGCCGCGAAAACCGCGCTCGTCGAGCAGCGTATCGCAGGCCTCGAGCAGCGACGGCACCGCCGCCTTGTCGAGCTGGCACTCGCCAAAGGAGCGGATGGCCTCGAACTTGGTCTTGGCCTCCCCCTCCGGCAGCGCGTCGATAAGCGTATAGAACACGTTCACCGGCACCGACAGGCGCGGCTCAAAGCAGTCGAGCACGCCGGTATGGTGGCCCACGGCGAGCGTGTAGTACAGCACGTCGCAGGCCTCCTGGGGAACGTCTTCCTCGGTCTCCACAAACTTACGCGTGAGCTCGTAAAAGACCACCTGGTCGGGCGCATGGTCCAGGCAGGGGTCGGCGACGCCCTCGGCAGCCTCGTCGCTTGCGCGCGAGGCATCGCCAAAGGAGCCGCCGAGCATACCGGGGCCCGCAAAGTAACCAGAGCGGTCCGTGAGCTCCATCTAGCGACCTCCGGCCAGCACAAGATCCTGCAGCGCCGAGTAGACCTCAACGCGGCGCGGATCGTCCTGCTTGTCGATGAGCAGCGCCATGGCACCGCGGATATCGCCCTTGGGCGCACCCTCGAGCGTATCCATAAACTCATTGGCAAGGTCGCGGCCGTAACGGTAGCCGCTCATGGCGCGAGCCTCGCGCTCGATGGCAACGCGCAGCTTGTACGGAACGCCGGGGTGCAGGATATCGGCCTGCTCGCCGGCGGCCTCCACCGTGGTCTCGGCATGGAGCTTTTGGTCTAGCAGACCGAGCGCCATGGCAAAGCCGTAGATGGTCTGCGCGGGGCTGGGCGGGCAGCCGGGGATGTAGACATCGACCGGCAGAATCTTGTCCGTGCCGCCCCAGACGCAGTAGTTGTCGTAGAAGATGCCGCCGGTGCAGCCGCACGCGCCATAGGACACCACGATCTTGGGATCGGGTGCGGCCTCAAAGGCGCGCAGGGCCGGCATGCGCATGGCACGCGTCACGGCGCCGGTGTACAGCAGTACATCGGCGTGACGGGGCGAGGGCACGACCTTGATGCCAAAACGCTCGACGTCGAAGACGGGCGTGATGGAACCGAAGATCTCGATCTCGCAGCCGTTGCAGCCGCCGCAGTCAACACGGTAGACGTACACCGAGCGCTTGATCTTCTTAAGAAGGGTCGCCTTGGCCTTCTCGATGCTCTCGTCGAGCTCGATCTTGGTCGGGCGGTACTGGAGCCGCTCGGGCAAAAGCGTGGGTTCGGCCATGGTTACTCCTCCTTCGTTTCAAAATCCATGATGATGCCCTCGACCGGCGCCGGACCGGCGGGAATCTCGGGCGCATCGGGGTTGAGCTCGCGGTCGATATACTCCGGGTTCACGCCGTGGCCGCCTAGGTACTCCATGCCGGGGCCCTGGGGCTCGCCGGACGCAAGCGTCTCGTTGGCAGCCATGCCGGCAGCGTTGCCGGTCTTTACGGCCGAGGCGGCGCGCAGGGCGTCGAGCTCGCGTTTGCACTCCTGGCACATACCGACGGTGCGGGCGGCCTGCTCGGCCTCCATGCCGCCGGCCTTTTGCAGCAGGCGCTTGGCGTAGTCGATCTCCTTGTGCGGGGCAAACGGCTTGCCGCAACGCGAGCAATGCTCGAGCGTGTAGACGCTCTTGCTGGTGAGGTCGTCCTTGCTCATGACGGCCAGCTCAAACTCCTCGGTGAGCTTGATGGCCTCCATGGGGCAGGCTTCCTCGCAACGGCCGCAAAAGATGCAGCGACCGTAGTCGATCGACCAGGTGATGGTATCGGCCGCAAGGTCGGTGTCCATGCGAATGGCATCGGCCGGGCATGCAACGCCACAGGCACCGCAGGCGATGCAGAGCTCGGCATTGTGCTCGGGCTTGCCGCGCATGTCCTTGTTGGTGGGGAACGGCGCAAACGGGTACTTGACCGTCGCGTCGCCGGCCTTGGCGTTAACCTTCCAAAGCTTCAGCATATTAGAGCGCCTCCTCATCGAGCGGAGCGGCCATGGTGCCCTCGCCCGCAAGCGGCGACTTGTCGCGCCAGACGTTCTCGAACTGCTCCTTGTCGAGCACGTGGTCGCGCTTGGCGGCGACATCGGTCACCGTCACGCGGTCGGTGCAGGAGTAGCACGGGTCGAGCGAGCCGACGATCAGCGCCGCGTCGCCCACGGTGTTGCCGCGGAACATGTAGCGCAGGACCGGCCAGTTGCTGTACGTGGCGGCCTTGGCGCGCCAACGGTAGCACTTCTGGTTGTTGCCGAGCATGGCCCAGTGCACGTCCTCGCCGCGCGGCGCCTCGGTGGCACCGATGGCGTACTTGTGCGGGGTGTACTCCCAATCCGTGGTGAGGATGGGGCCCGACGGGCAGTTCTCGAGCATGGTCTCGATCATGTCGATCGAATCGTAGACCTCCTGGATGCGAACGGCGGTACGGCCGAAGGCATCGCAGGTGTCGGCCGTAGCGGCGTGCATCTTCTGAACATCCGGATCGGCGTAGCCGTCGAAGGGGTGGTCAAAACGCACGTCGCGGGCATAGCCCGAGCCACGCATGAGCGGGCCGACCGGCGAGAAGTCGCGTGCGATCTTGCGGTCCAAGATGCCGATACCGCTCGTACGCTCAATAAAGTTGGGCGTGGAGAGCAAGACGTCGACGAGTTCCTGAACCTCGGAGCGCAGCTGGTGAATGGTCGTGAGCGTGGAAAGCTTCTGCTCGGCCAAAATGTCGCGACGCACGCCGCCAATCACGTTGAGGCCGTAGGTCTTGCGGTGACCGGAGAGCTTCTCGGCCAGGTCCATGGACTTCTCGCGAACGCGGAAGAACTGCTGGAAGCCGGAGTCGAAGCCGGTGTAGTGCGACGCCAGGCCAATGTTGAGCAGATGCGAGTGCAGGCGCTCGACCTCGAGCATGATGGCGCGGATGTACTGGGCGCGCGGCGGGACATGGATGCCCTGGGCGCGCTCGACGGCCTCGGCATAGGCCACCGAGTGGGCGCAGCCGCAGATGCCGCAGATGCGGTCGGCGAGGAACGTCACGGCGTCATAGTTCAGGCGCGTCTCGGCGACCTTCTCCATGCCGCGGTGCACGTAGAACAGGCGGTAGTCGGCGTCGACGATCGTCTCGCCCTCGACAAACAGGCGGAAGTGGCCGGGCTCGTCGGAGGTAATGTGCAACGGGCCCATGGGGACGAGCGTGGTCTCCTTGCCCTTGGTGTCGGCCAAGAACTCGTAGTTTTCCATGTCGCTCGCGGGAGCGGGACGGAAACGGTAATCCATGGAGTCCTTGCGCAGCGGATACAGGCCGCTGGGCCAATCGTCGGGCAGCACCAGGCGACGACGATCGGGCAGACCCTCGGGGATCAGACCGAACATGTCGCGCAGCTCGCGCTCGCCCCACACGCAGGCGGGGACGAACGGCGTCACGGACGGGAACGTCATCTTGGCGGGATCGACCTCGGTGCGCACGGTCACCCAGCCGGGATCCTCCCCCTCCATGGAGATGACGTAGTACACGGCGTAGCGGCCGCACAGGCTGCGCTCATCGTTGCCGATGATCACGGGAATCCAGCCGTAGCGCTCGTAGTACAGGTAGTGGACGGCCTCGGGCAGCTTGTCCTGCTTGACGGTGATCGTCAACTGGTCCTCGCACTGCCACTCGACCTTCTCGATGCAGCCCGGAACGGCGCGGCGCAGGGCCTCGACATGGCTCTCGCAGCGACGGGCATACACCTTGTTCTCAGTTTCAATCATTCGTTACTCCACCTCGCTCTGAGCGGTCTCGGTACCGAACACAGCGCGGTACATCGGCGTCGCGTGAAGTTCCTCGGTGCTCTGCTCGAGTACGATGCCGGTCGCGGTCTCCACACCGTGCACGAGGGGCAGCGGGGTGGCGATGCCAAACCACAAGATCATGACAGCCAGGATGATTTCGGGAATAAGCATGAGCGCCGGAGCCTCATGCTTGCCCATGCCCTGGGGCGCATGGCCGAATACCGACTTGAGTGCGATGCGGGTGAGCGCGGAGATGGCCACGGTAAGACCGAGGGCGACCACGACGACCAGCCACATGGGACCGGTGGTAACACCGGCGACAAAAGTCAGGAACTCGGAGATAAACATGCCAAAGGGCGGGAAGGCGCCAAGACCGAGCAGCGCCAGGACGGCGAGCGCGGCGGTTGCGGGGGCAACCTCGACGACACCCTGAATCTTGGCCAGGCTACGCGTACCAAAGGCGTGCTGGATGTTGCCGGACACGCAGAAGGCAAGCGTCTTGGTAAAACCGTGGAACACGCAGTGCAGCAGGGCTGCGGCGATACCCAGTGGGCCACCGATACCCAGGCACAGGGCGATAACGCCCACGTTCTCCACAGACGAGTACGCAAAGCGGCGCTTGAGGTCGTCCTGGCGAAACATCGAAAGTGCCGCCACCAAAATGGACAGCGTGCCGACGATCAACAGCAGAAGTTGCGGATACTCGGCGCCCACGGCCTGGATGGTAAAGCCGTAGAAGCGCATGATCACAAGCATGGCGCACTTAAGCAGCACGCCAGAGAGCAGGGCCGAGACAGGGCTCGGGGCCTGGGAGTGGGCATCGGGCAGCCAAGTGTGCATGGGGAACAGGCCGGCCTTGGTGCCAAAGCCGATCACGATAAACGCAAAGGCGAGGCGCATGAGCGTCGGATCGAACCGGTCGGCATACGGCAGTACGCACGACAGGAATGCGGCCTCGTGGGCGTTGGGAATCACGTCGGCGGCGTTGGCGTAGATCAGCAGCGTACCGAACAAGCCAAAGGCCACGCCGGCGGTGCAGACCATCGCATACTTCCAAGAAGCCTCGAGGGCCGTCTTGTTCTTGTAGATACCCACGAGGAACACAGTGGAAAGCGTGGTTGCCTCCACGGCGGCCCACGTGAGGATCATGTTGTTGGACAGGCACGCGAGCAGCATGGTGAACACAAACAGGCTAAACAGCGCAAAATACTGCTTGGCGCGCTCGGCGGGCATGGAGCCCTCCTCGATATCGGCCTTTACATAGGGAAGTGAGAACAGCCCGGTAAGAAAACCGATAAAGCCGATGAGCAGCACAAAAATGGCGCCCAGCGAATCGAGGTGGAACCACAGGCCAAGAGCGCTCGCGGTGTCGCCGCTCATAAGGACGTCACCGGCCGCCACAATCGACAGCACCAGGACGGCTGCGACGGAGACCAGGTTGAGACCGGCAAACACGTTATAGGACGTGTTCTTGGGCAAAAACGCCATGACCAGCGAGAACACCAAAGGAGTCGCGAGCAGGGCGAGAATCAACGTTTCCATGGACTACCCCCTCAGCTCGGACAGGTCGCGCGCATCGAGCGAGTGGGAGTCGTCCCAAATGCGACGCACGACGATGGACATGATGATGACGGCAAAGATGGCGTCGGTGGCGATACCGATCTCGATGATCTCGGGAGCGGTGGGGGCCAAAAGCGCGAGCGTCACATGGCTGCCGTTTTCCATGAGGCAGTATCCAAAGATCTGCTTCATGATGTTGCGCTGCGAAATAATGCAGGTGAGGCCCACAAAGAAGTGAGCGAAGCTAATAGCGAGCGCAGGCGTTGCGACCTCGGCCGTGGGCAGGCTGATCTGCGTCACGACGGCAAAGCAGATCGCGACCTCGACGGCGATGATGCAGATGGCCCACGCGGGCTTAAGGCCAGCCTTGAGCGATGCGTCGCTCGGCTCGCCCATCTTCTTGTATGCGCGGTTGAGGATATAAGGGACCAGGACGACCTTAGTGATAAAGGCAGATCCAGCCCACATAAGCAGCTCCTGCGCACCGGTGGTGACACCGAGCGTGGCGAACAGTCCCACGAGCACCAGCGACTGCACCGCATACCAGCTGATGGCGTGCTTGATGTTCTTGGAGACGACCACCATGGTGGACGTAACGATCAGAAGGCCGCCAAGGATGTTGACGATCGAATAACCCATGTCGTTCTACCTCCTAACCGATCCAGCTGGCCGAAAGCGGGCCGCTGACGATAACCATGATGATGAGCACGATGAACACGAACGCCATCGCGCGGGGAAGCGGGGCACCCGCAGCGACCTCTTCACTCGGCTCGCCGGGCAGGCAATAGCCCATCCACTTGAGGAACCAGGCAAAGGTGGCGACGGTCTCGGCGACCATGATGCACACGAGCACCAGGATCGCGACGTTGCCGGCACCCACAGAAAAGCCGCCGGCGATGATCTGGAACTTCGAGAAGAACGTGTTCATGGGCGGCACGCCGGCAATGGCGAGTGCCGCGACACCAAAGCCCACGCCCGAGATCGGGTACTTCTTTACGATGCCGCGAAGCTTGGGCAGCATACGCGTGCCGAGCGTAAAGGAGAACGAACCGGCGATCAGGAAGAACAGCGTCTTGGCAAAAGCGTGGTTAAAGATGTGGCACACGGCGCCATCAAAGGCCAGCTGGCTGCCAAAGACCGAAAGGCCCAGACCAAAGAACACATAGGAGAGCTGGGCGATCGTGGAGAAGGCCAGCAGACGCTTCATGTCCTTTTGCGGCAGGTACATAAGGAAACAAAAGAGCATGGTGACCATGGCGTCGATAATGGCAACCCAGCCAACGATCTCGGGAATCTCGCCGGCAGAGACGAGTGCGCGCGCGAACACGCACACGCCGACCTTGACCATCGAGGCGCCATGCAGGTAGGCCGAAACAGGCGTCGGGGCCTCCATAGCCGAAGGCAGCCACATGTACATGGGAACCTGCGCGGACTTGGCCCAAGCGGCAAAGAGCACCAGCAGAAGGACGATGGCCTTGAGCTTGGCGTCGAGGCCGGCGATCGCGGTAATGGCGAAGGTGCCGGTGTGGGCAAACACGATAGCGGCGCCCAGATACAGGCCGAGCGCACCGATATGCGTAATGATCAGGGCCTTCATGCCGGCCTTCTTGGCCGTAGGCGTCATGTAGTAGCTGATGAGGCCCCAAGAGCACGCACCCGTGATCTCAAAGAACACGAGCTGGCCCAAAAGGGTCGAGCTGTACACAAGGCCGGCCATGGCGCCGATGAAGGTCGCGAGGTACGCGTAGAAGCGACGACGCGGTGCGTCGGGATGCTCACGGTTATTCTCGCTCATATAGGGAATCGAATAGATCACGACAAGCAGGCCGATACCCACAAAGGCGGGCGCGAGCAGCGTGCTCATGCGATCGAAGGTGAACCCCATGACGAGGGTCTGCCCAAACGAAATCAGGGGGACCTGCGTGTCGGGCATGCCGGCGCCAGCGAAATTCGCGGCGAGGGCGATGGTGCAGACCGTCGAGACGGCGGCACCCAAAACGCTGAACCACTTGGCGTACGGACGGGGGAACAGGGCGACGAGCACCGAGGCCACCATCGGGGCCGCGATAGCGACCAAGCCGAGAAGGGACAGACTGACTGCAAATGACATTGTTTCTCCCTTCTCCTACACGCCGACGACCACGAAGACAAACGCCAGCACGGCGATGCCAACGACGGCCCAAGTCTGATTACCGAGCACCTTAAAACGCGAACGCGAGCAGGAGTTCTCGATCACGCCGCATACGACAAAGTCGATCAGGCACTTCACCAGGAAGATGACCGCGCCCAGAACGGCGGCAGCGCCCACGGCTGCGGGCTCGCCCCAGGGGACGAAGATCGCGCAGAACCAAGCGACGACCAGGACCTGCTTCATGGACATGGCGAGCTTGGCCATGGCGAGCGACGGGCCGGAAAGCTCGGCGAGCGGACCTTCCTGAAGCTCCTGCTCGGCCTCGGCCTGATCAAACGGCAGCTTGCCGAGTTCCATGTAGCAGGCAATCGCAAAGGCGATGCCGGCGAGGATCACGGCGACCGGCGAGTCGATGGCGCCCGTCATGATGTGCTGACCCATGGTGGCGATGTCGGTGGAGCCGCACACCAGGGCGGCGGCAAACAGCGCCAGCAGCATAGACGGCTCGATGAGCACGCTCATGAGCAGCTCGCGGACGCCGCCGATACCGGCGTAGGCGTTGGACGAATCCACACCGCAGAGGGCGAAGAAGAAGCGGGCGAGTGCCAGGCTGTACATGATGGTGATGGCGTCACCAAAGACCGGGATGGGGCTTTGTGCCGTAAAGAGCGGCAGACCCATCGCGAGCATAAAGGCGACGGCGAAGAACAGCGGCGGCATAATGCGCAGCGCAAAGCTCGCATCCTCGCTCTGGGACTCGGGGCGCGCAAAGAGCTTGGCCAGGTCGCGGTAGTCCTGCATGATGCTGGGGCCGCGACGGTTGTGCATCTTGGCGCGGATCACGCGGCCGAGACCGGAGAAGAACGGTGCGACGGCCATGACGACCACGCCCTGCAGAACGGCAAGTACGATGTTGTTCATGCTCTCCCCTCCTTAACCCATTTGCACGGCGAGCACGAGGAACACCACGAGTGCCGCGACGATGTAGCAGATATAGATGCTGTAGTTGCCGCCCTCGAGCTTAGTCGCGAGGTCGGCGAGCTTCTCGACACCCTTATGCGGGGCATCGACGAGAACCTTGTCGGGTACGGGCTCCACAGCCTCGGCCACACCGGTGAGCTTCTGGAAGAAGTGCGCGATGGACCAGCAGACGGCCGTGCAGCGGTCGCGCAGCGTGTAGAGCGGCTGCATAAACCAGGACACCTCGGAGGCAAAGGTCGTGGCCACGACGGGCATATGCTCGTTGGGAGCATAGCCGCATGCCCACGGCTGGGACTTCTGCACCTTGCCGACGGTCTTGAGCTTGCGATAACCGCATGCAAGGCCGACGAGCACCACGAGCGCAATGGCGATCGCGGGCGTGGAGGTGGCAGCGCCGGAGTACTGGTTCATGAGCTCCATGCCCTCGGCGGCAAACACGCCACCGTACGGATGCAGCACGGACGCGGCGACATCGACCAGCACGGGCGCGATCACGGGAGCGCCAATGCCCAGCACGACGCAGATGGCCGCGAGCAGGCCCTGCGCAAACACCATGGGGGCGGGAACCTCCTTGGCATTTGCCGCGGCCTCGGAGCGAGGCGCGGAGGCAAAGGAGACGCCATAGGCCTTGACGAAGCACGTGACAGCCAGCGCGCCGGTAATGGCAAGCGCGACGGCAGCGAACACGGCCACGATCATGACGGCCTTGTCGCCCTGCATGGCGGCGTTAAACAGCGACTGGTAGGTAAACCACTCGGACACAAAGCCGTTGAAGGGCGGGATGGCCGAGATGGCAAGCGCGCCAATAAGGAAGCAGATGGCCGTTGCCGGCATACGACGGAATAGGCCGCCCATCTTCTCCATATTGCGCGTACCCGTGGAGTACAGCAGCGCACCGGCGCCCAAGAACAGCTCGCCCTTAAACATCGCGTGGTTAAACGTGTGGTAGAGGGCGGCCATCAAAGCCAGGACGGCGATGCCGACAGAGTTGAGCGCCATGGCGGCCATGGAGGCGCCGACGCCGAGCAGAATGATGCCGATGTTCTCGACGGAGTGATAGGCCAGCAGGCGCTTGATGTCATGCTCCTGCAGGGCGAAGGCCACGCCGAGGACCGACGAGATCGCACCGAAGACCATGACCATAAGGCCCCACCAGACCTGAACGCCCGAGGCGGAGAGCAGGTCGAGACCCACCTTGAGAATACCGAAGATACCAATCTTGATCATGCCGCCGGACATGAGGGCCGACACGTTGGACGGCGCCTCGGGATGTGCCTTGGGCAGCCAGCCGTGCAGCGGGATGATACCGGCCTTGGCGCCAAAGCCAAAGAAGGCGAGCACGAAGCACACGGATGCGACCGCGGGGCTAAACTGCGTAGCGCGGAAATCCGCAAAGGCAAACGAGCCGCCGGCGAAGTTGGTCATGGTGAGGAAGCTCGCCATGATGAGCACAAAGCCCACGTGCGCGATCACAAAGTAGAGCCAACCGCCATGGATGGAGTTCTCGTTCTCCTCGATCACGACCAGGAAGTACGAGGTCAGCGACATGAGCTCAAAGGCGACCAGGAACCAAAACACGTTGTCGGCGGTGATGACGAGCATCATGGACGCCACGAAGGTGTTAAAGAAGAAGCCGGCGCGGCCCTTTTTGCCCGGGTACTCATCAAAGTAGTTGAGACCGTAGATCGAACCGGCAAACGCGAGCACCGAGATGAGCGCCACGAACAGGCCGGACAGCTGATTGAGCAGCAGCTGGAAATGGGCAAACGGGAAAAACACGATGGTATCGACCGACGTGACATCGCCCAGCACGGCCTGGATACCGGCCACAAACGAAAGCACCGCGGCGACGGCGCCGATAAGGCAGCCGGCGGTCTTGGCGGCGTTATCGGCCTTGATCAGCAGAACCGAGGCGAGCGCACCGATGCACGAGACGGCAAGCGATGCGATAAACAGCGTCATGCTATCCATTGTTTACGCTCCCTTCTGCTTTCTCGGACAGACCCTGGGCCACAGCGGTAACGTCGACGACCGGACCGTTTTCGATCGAGCGCAGGCGCTTGGCCTCGTCGAGCTCGCGATCGGCCGCGCCGCCCATGACGGTCAGTGCCTTGGTGGGGCACGCCGCCACACAATGCGGGCCGTCCGGATCGAAGGCGCACAGGTCGCACTTGACAGCGCAGGTGTACTGGCCGGGAGCCCACGTAAGCAGGCTGCTCAGGGACTTAGGATACGAAGGCGTCGGGTCGCACATGCCTGCGACACCGGCGATAGACGTGCCATCGGGATGGATGGCTCCGAAGGGGCACGCGATGGCGCACAGTCTGCACCCGATGCACTCCTGCTCCTTGACGTGGATGCGATCGCCATCGTGCTCGATGGCATTCACCGGGCAAACCTCGGCGCAGGGGGCACCCTCGCAATGGTGGCAGGCAAGGGCGGCCGAAATACCGCCGGTCTTCACGAGCGCCAGGCGCGGCGTATCCTGAAGACCCTGCATCCGGTGAGCGTCGGCACAGGCGGACTGGCATGTTCCGCAGCCGATGCACCTCTCCGGGTTGATGTCGATGAAGCGGTTCATCCCCACTTCCTTTCAAAATAACGGGCCGGGCTCCCGAACGTACGGGACGCCCGGCCCAAAAAGCCAACGAGAACGGGACTACACGATTTGGTTCACGTGCGTCTCGTCGTCGAACTTGGCGGCGCCGGGCTCAACGTCCTGGGGAGCGGCGGCGTCCACCAGAGCCTGCTTGAGCTCGGTGTACTGACGCTCCACCTCGCCCTCTGCCCAAACCTGGTCGGCGATAGCGTCGACCTGGCAGGCGGAGAACTTGTCCTCGGGCGTATGCGAGACCGGGTCGACCTTGTGAATGGTCAGCTCGTTGCACTTGCCGATCCACCACTGGTAGGTCATATAGACCGTGCCCTTGTTGATGCGATCGCTCACGTCGGCGCGGCTGTATACCTGGCCGCGGCGGCTGTGAATCGAGACGATGTCGCCGTTCTTGATGCCGCGCGCCTGGGCGTCCGCGGGATTCATACGGACAAAGCCGGGCTCGTCGGCGAGCAGCGCCAGCGTCTTGCAGTTGCCGGTCATCGAGCGGCAGCTGTAGTGGCCGACCTCGCGGACGGTGCACAGGATGAGCGGGTACTCATCGTCGGGAAGCTCGGAGGGTGCCTCCCAGTCGTGCGCCATCAGGTTGGCGCGGCCGTCCTTGGTGGTGAACTTGCCACCAGCGAACATGTCGGGCGTACCGTGGTCGTTCACATCGGTGCTCTTGACGGGCCACTGGGCGTAACCGCCCTCGGGAGCCATCTTCTCGTAGGTCGCGCCCACAAAGTTGGGGCACAGGCTAATGCACTCGTTCCAGATCTGCTCGGTGTTGTCGTAGTGCATGGGGTAGCCCATACGCGTAGACAGGTCCGCGAAGATCTCCCAGTCGTGGCGGCACTCGCCCTTGGGCGGAACGGCCGCGTCAAAGTGCTGGAAGCTACGGTCGGATGCGGTAAAGACACCCTCGTGCTCGCCCCAAGAGGTGGCAGGCAGGATGACGTCGGCGAGCATGGTCGTCTGCGTCATAAAGATGTCCTGGCAAATGAACAGATCCAGCTCGGAGAGCGTCTTGCGCATACCGGCCGAATCGGGCTCGGTCTGCACCGGGTCCTCGCCGTAGTTGTAGAAGCAGTGCACCTTGCCCTCGTCGACCAGGTGGCCCAGGTCGGTGAGCTTGTAGCCCTCCTCGAGCGGGAGCTTTTCCTCGGGCACGCCCCAGGCCTTGGCAAACTTGGCACGCACTGCGGGGTCGGTGACTTTCTGGTAGCCAGGGTACAGGTTGGGCAGCATGCCCATATCGCAGGAGCCCTGGACGTTGTTCTGACCACGCACGGGCGCGAGGCCGGAATTGGGTTTGCCGATCTGGCCGGCAACGCAGGCGATGGAGGCGATGGTGTGCACCGTCTTCAGGTTCTGCTTCTGCTGGCATACGCCCATGCCCCAGCCAATGATGGCAGAGGGCTTCGCCGTGGCGTACATCTCGGCAGCTTGGTGGATCAACGCGGGCTCGACACCCGTGATGTCCTGTACGGATTCGGGAGTGTAGTTCTTGATGGTCTCCCACCACTCGTCAAAGCCGTTCGTGTGCTCGGCGACGAATTCCTTGTCGTAGAGGCCATCGTTGACCAAGCAGTTGGCAAAGGCGTTGAGGAACGCGACGTTGCAACCGTTCTTGATCGGAAGGTAGAGATCGGCGATACGCGCGGTTTCGATATGGCGCGGATCGGCGACGATGATCTTGCAACCCTTTTCTTTGGCTCGCACGATACGCCTTGCGACGATGGGGTGCGAATCGGCAGGGTTATAGCCGAAGAGGAAAATGCAGCCCGCATCCTCCATACCGGGGATGGAGCATGACATGCAACCTGAACCAACCGTGTCCATCAGACCGAGGACAGTAGGGCCGTGTCAAGTACGGGCGCAGTTGTCTACGCTGTGGGTGCCGATGCACGCACGCGTAAACTTCTGCATGACGTAGTTCGCCTCATTGCCGCCGCCTCGCGAAGAGCCGGTGGTCATGACAGCGTTAGGACCATATTCGTCAATTATGGCCTGCATCTTAGATGCGGTGAAATCCAGTGCCTCGTCCCAGCTTACGCGCTCAAGATCCGCGCCCTTAGTGCGGCGGATCATCGGGTGCAGTACGCGAGGAGTCAAGATCTTGGTGTCGTTGATGAAGTCGTAGCCGCTCATGCCCTTAAGGCACAGCTCGCTCTGGTTGGTGATGCCGTTGAGCGGTTCGGTGCCCACGACCTGGCCGTTTTGGACCAGGAGGTTAAACTGGCAACCGGCGCCGCAGTACGGGCAGATCACTTTATGCTTCTCCATGACACCCTCCTTCCTTTTTCTGCTACCGATTACTCGGTACTAATTTGACAATCATTGGGCTTGTCGCCCCAACGCTTACGCCTCGTTTTCGATGGTGGCGCGGGCACGCTCGGCAGTCAGTTCTGCCAGGCGCTCCTCGTCTACCAGGGTGAGGCCCTTGGTCGGGCACGCCTCGGCACACGCCGGACCGCCGGGACGGTCCACGCACAGGTCGCACTTGAGCACGAAGCTCTTGGTCTGCGAACCCACGCGAACGTCGCCCATCAAGACCGGAACCTGCGTGGTCGCCACGCTCACGGCGCCAAAGGGGCAGGCCATGACGCAGCTCTTGCAGCCGATGCAGTTGTCCTCGTTGACGCCGATACGATGGTTCTTTGGATCAAAGAACAAGGCGCCCGTAGGACAGGCCTTCGCGCACGGGGCATCCTCGCAGTGATGGCAAGCCACCGGTGCGGAGATCTCGTACGTACGCGTCACGCGCAGGCGCGGCGCGGCGATGTTGCCGGGGATGTCGTGCGCCTCGATGCACGCCGCCATACAGGTTTGGCACCCAATGCAGCGTGAGGAATCGGCTACGACTCGTTTATTGCCCATGTTGTTCACTCCCTCCTGAATCCCATGCCAGAGAGACCCTGTCGACGTTGCCCCGGACCGCCCGTGGTCCGGCATCGGCGTATCGAGTGCATGCGGCGAAACAGGCACTTCGATAGAATTCCTCCAACGATATACAGGTTAAATATACGCAGTTGCAGGGGGCAAACTTGAGCATAGGCCCTGCAATACGGGTGTATTGCAGGGGTTTTGGCAGGTTGGAATTATTCTCTAGAAGCTATAAAGGTGAGTGTATTACATGCGTACATCCAAGGGAGATTTCACGCTCGTTTCTGAAGGATGTAGTACGTTTGTAATATCGTTTACACTCATTTACTCTAGTGCAATAAAGTAGTGGTTGTAAGATTGGCTATTATTAGCCGATGTTGTATTTGACTATTCAAATTGCACGCTCATTAAGGGAGGCCAGTGATGTCATCGACTCAAAAACGAGCCATCCTGCAGGTGCGCATTCGCGAGGAAGACAAGCAGCATGCCGAGCGTCTCTACGACGCCATGGGCACATCGCTCGCCGAGGCTGTCCGTCTATTTGTCGCGCAGAGTATTTTGATGCGCAAGCTCCCCTTTCAGCCGGTCGCCGTGCGCTCCAAGGACGGCACGGCCGCCTATGGACTGCTCAAAGCATATGGGGACCCCAATCGCCGCTCCGAGGAGCGCAATGCCTGGATTGAATACCTAGCCACAGAAAGCGACGAGTCGGTTTTGGGTCCCGAGGAAGTAGATGTCCATGAGTAGCACCATCATCGACGAGACCGTCATCCTGCGCTACCTGCTTGACGACGACGAAGTTCTGTCGCCGCGCGCCGCCAAGGTCATCGCCACGCGCACCGCTCGTGTCTACCCCGAAATCATCACGCGCGTCGTGGTCACGCTGCGCGACGTCTATAAGGTTCCCCGCGTTGAGATTGCTGCAGCCATGAAAAGGCTGCTCGATGATGTCATGGTCGACGAGCCCACCGTTGTCGCCCTTGCCATCAAACTCTTTGGCAAGACCCATATGGACTTTACCGACTGCCTCCTAGCAGCCCGAACCGCCATCTACAACGATGATGTCGTGAGCTTTGGCAAGCCCATCATCCAAGGCATGATCGATTACCGCCGTAAACGCCAAACCGCCGCCGAAACCCGCGACCGCGCCGCCGAAGCCCGCAGCCACGGCACCGACGCCACCATCGACAAACTCCGCCACCGCCCCCGCAGCTAACCCCATCCCCTCCTAAGTTGCGGTGAAATAGTTCCTGGATTTAGGCTCATTCGAGCTTTTCAGGAACTATTTCACCGCAACTTTCTGTAAGGGTGGTTTTTAGTGCCGCCGAGGGACACTAATCAACCGTTTGCCGATATGTTTGGCTCTGATTCATGACTCTGACCTGCCCCGTCAAGCTTTTGGTCAGTTCATGGCAAGGTCTGGCGGACCAAATATGGGTTAGCGTAGTGTCATTCACTCCCCCTCAAGACCATGGGGTCGAAAATGAGTCATGATAAACGCTGTTCCAAACCGCAAGTAGAGCTGTTCTTCCGGTTATTCAAGGCCCATCATGGCGGGCACCTGTTTGTGGCTACCAAAAAATGGGATGAACGCTGTGCCTACGCGCTCATGCAAAAAGAGATGATTATTCGACTCTACAACCATGTCTACGCTGATTCCGTGTATTGGAATGACCTCGGCGTCGAAGATCGCATCTTTCAATTGGCATCCGCTATTGCGGTCGTTGAACCGGATGCCGTGTTTTGTGGAGCAACGGCGGCACTGCTCTATGGCATCGGTTCTGCATATTCGCTTCTCGACAAGGTGCAAGTGCTGCTGCCGCGTTCCACCAGACGCGATATGTACGAATTCGTTGAATACCGACGCTGGCGGCCGGGCGACGTATGGCAGCTCGGCCCGTTTACGTTAACGGATCCATATCGCACGGTGGTCGACATCGCCCGAACGAGCGCTTTTCGATATGCACTAGGCTATGTCGACGGGTTGGCTCGTGAGTACGGTGTCGAGCGTGAAGAATTGCGTGCATATGCACAAGCGAACTGCCGCGGACTGCATGGCATCGCGCGCGCATTTGACGTTTTTGAACATATGGATGGCAGATCGGATAACGGTGGAGAATCCGAAGCACGGGCGGCAATGATTCTGGCGGGAGTTGCCGCTCCTGAACTTCAAGTTGAAATCACTCGACCGGGAAACGCCGGCTATTATTTGGCAGATTACGGCTGGCAGATGCCAAACGGCTCTTGGATGCTGGCTGAGCTGCATGGACTAGGCAAGTTTGAGGACGATGCCCAAAATGATCCGGAACATACTGCGGCAAAAACCTATCGCGCTGCCCTCATGCGCGACGCGAACCTGCGTGCCATGGGCCACAACGTCATTCATTTCAAGCTCTCAGACACCTACGATGTCAAAGCGTTCGGCTCCATGATGCGCGGCTACGGTATACCAACCACAAAACCCTACGCAGACTCCTGACCGGCTGTCCTCATCTTCTCGACAACAGAACCCATCATCGACCCAGCCCGCTCGGCCTCAATAAGTTGCGGTGAAATAGTTCCTGGATAACAGCTTTTGCGGCTAATCCAGGAACTATTTCACCGCAACTTAGAAGGGGATGTGGTGTCCCGGCATGTATATGAAAATGGCTCTGGTCCCAAAAGGAATCAGAGCCATTCATCTATCTTATGGAGCGGGCGACGGGAAGTCCAGGCTTATAGGACAAAATGTGTGTCCCGATAGAACATCCGTTTCCATCCATT
>CATZRJ010000007.1 GCA_958423535.1 uncultured Collinsella sp. | reverse complement strand
CTGATATGTCTTTGAAGGTTGGAATCGTCGGCGCGGCTGGATATGCCGGAGCCGAACTCATTCGCCTCGTGCTCGGCCATCCCGAGTTTGAACTTGTTGCCATTACGTCCAACGCCGATGCCGGCCAGCCGCTGTCCGCGGTGTATCCGAGCTTTGCTGGCGTGAGCGACCTGGTTTTCACCACGCATGACGCCCCCGAGCTCAAGAGCTGCGATGCGGTCTTTCTTGCCGTCCCGCACACGGCTGCCATGGCCCAGGTGCCCGCGCTGCTTGCATCGGGCGTCTCCTGCTTTGATCTTTCGGCCGATTACCGTCTGAGTGACGCGTCCGTCTTTGAGGCATGGTATGCCGCCGAGCACACGAGCCCCGAGCTGCTCAAGACTCGCGCTTTTGGCCTGCCCGAGCTGTTCTGTCAGGACTTAGAGACCGCTGCTTCCAGCCATGCCGCCGGAAAGCCCGTTTTGGTCGCCTGCGCCGGCTGCTATCCCACCGCAACGAGCCTTGCTGCTGCTCCTGCCGTGCGTGCGGGCTGGGTGGCAGAGAACGGTCCCGTAATCGTCGATGCTATTAGCGGCGTGACGGGTGCCGGTAAGTCCTGCAACGCCCGCACCCACTTTTGCAGCGCGGACGAGAACCTGGAGGCCTATGGCGTAGGCAAACATCGCCATACACCCGAGATTGAGCAGATCCTGGGCCTGACCGATCGCGTCGTCTTTACTCCACACTTGGCACCGCTCAAGCGCGGCCTGCTTTCCACGGTGACGATGCCGCTCGCGCCGCAGACTCTCGACACGTTGACCCTTGAGGACGTCGTCGACCATTACAAGAAGTTCTACGCCGGTCGCACCTTTGTGTGCGTGCTCGATGCCGGCCAGCAGCCCAAGACGGCTTCGGTCGTCGGCACCAACGCTGCCCAGATCGGCCTTGCGCTCAACAAGCGTGCGGGCGTGCTGGTGGCAACGGGGGCCATCGATAATTTGTGCAAGGGTGCCGCGGGCCAGGCGGTCCAGTGCGCCAACATCGTCTTTGGTTTTGACGAGCGACGAGGCTTGCCCACAGTGGCGTGCCCGGTGTAGCACATTCGATTGTTAATGATTTGGTAGTCGGGTATCGAGTTGGGCGCCGCTTTCAAGCTGGTCTAGTAGTTGCGACCGGTATGGCGTGCCAGCCGATGCCCGCTTTTTTATTTGATATAAGGAGTCGTAGGGACGATGAATACCGACCTGATTGATATCAAGATTCGCGCCGTCGAGGGCGGCGTTACGGCGGCTGCCGGCTTTAAGGCCGCAGGCATCCATGCGGGATTCCGGAAGAATCCCGAGCGCTTGGACTATGCACTCGTCGTGCCCGATAAGCCCTGTTCTGGCGCCGGCGTGTTTACGACCAACCGCTTTTGCGCGGCGCCCGTGCAGGTGAGCCGTGCCAACCTGGGCGGTGCGGACAAGGGCTATGGCATCATCGCCGGTGTTTCAATCAACTCCGGCAACGCCAACGCGGCCACGGGTGAGACGGGTCTTGCCTGCGCGCGAGAAACGTGCAACATCGCGTCGCAGGTCATCGGCTGTGAACCCCAGCAGATCCTAGTTGCATCCACAGGCGTGATCGGACAGATTCTGCCGATCGACACGTTTGAGACGGCCGTTCCGTCCGCCTACGAGGCGCTCTCTGCCCATGGCGGTGCCGATGCGGCCCGTGCCATCATGACGACCGATACACACTCCAAGGAGTATGCCGTTCGCTACCGCAGTGAGGCTGCGGGCCATGCGGGAAACGCTTATACGGTGGGCGGCATGTGCAAGGGCTCGGGCATGATCATGCCCAATATGGCTACCATGATCGCGGTCATTACTACCGATGCCCCCGTCGAGCCGGAGGCGCTCCACACCCTACTGCTCTCGACCGTTAAGCAGACCTTTAATAAGGTGACAGTCGATTCCGATACCTCGACCAACGACACCTGTATCATGCTTGCTTCTGGCGCTGCTGCCGCGGATGCCGAGGCCATCGTCGAGGGCACTGACGCCTTTGACGAGCTGGCCTTTGCCGTGCACGAGGTGTGCGAGAGCCTGGCGCGCAACATTGCGGCCGATGGAGAGGGTGCGTCAAAGCTCGTGACGGTTAACGTTACCGGCGCCGCCAACGACGAGGAAGCCGATATCGCCGCCCGTGCTGTCGCCAACTCGCCGCTCGTCAAGACCTGCATCGCCGGTCACGACTGCAACTGGGGCCGCGTTGCCATGGCGCTCGGCAAGTGCGGCGTGAAGTTTAATCAGGAAGACGTTTCCATCGACATGATGGGCATGCCGGTCTGCCGCGACGGTCTGACTGTTCCCTTTGACGAGGACGAGGCTCTGCGACGTTTTGAGGCGCCCGAGATCGTGATCTCGGCCGACCTGGGCGCAGGCGACGCGGCAGCGACCGTGTGGACCTGCGACCTCACGCACGAGTACATCTCCATCAACGGCGACTACCGTTCCTAGATTCCAGGCACGCTGCGCATCTTACCGCGATTGTGGACGGCGGAGCACGGCACGATAACGATACGAAAGACGAGGCAGATTATGAAATTCGCACGCGATTGTCGTTCGAGCGAATCCAACGAAGCAACCGCGCAGCTGCTGTTCGAAGCACTGCCGTGGATTAAAAACCTGACCGGCAAGACGGTCGTTATCAAGTATGGCGGAGCCGCCATGGTCGATGAGCAACTGCGCCGCGACGTGATGAGTGACATCGTTTTGCTCAAGATCATCGGCATGCGCCCCGTCATTGTGCATGGCGGCGGCAAGGCCATCAACGAGGCGCTGAGCCATTACGATATTCCCGTCGAATTTAAGAACGGGCAGCGCGTGACTACGCCGGCGACCATGGATATCGTGCGCGAGGTACTGGGCGGTAAGGTTAACCAGGAGCTGGTCGCTGCCATCAACCACCACGGTAATTTGGCCGTAGGCGTGTCGGGCAGCGATGCCGGCACGCTCATCGCCGAGCCGCTCGACCCCGAGCTCGGTCGCGTGGGCAAAGTGACGCACGTCAACACCGACTATATCGAGCGCTTGCTCGATAGCGAGTACATCCCCGTCGTCGCTACCGTCGCGGCGGGGGAGGACGGCGGTTTCTTCAACATCAACGCCGACACCGCCGCCGGTGCCGTTGCCGCGGCGCTCCACGCGCATAAGGCGATCTTTTTGACTGACGTCGACGGCCTGTACAAGGACTTTAGCGACAAGGACTCACTCATCTCTAACCTAACGCTCGACGAGGTTAACGAGATGCTCTACGGTGGCGAGGTCGATAAGGGCATGATTCCCAAGCTGCGTGCCGCCGTCGATGCGCTTGCCGGTGGCGTATTTCGCGCCCACATCATTAACGGCACCACGCCGCATTCGCTGCTGCTTGAGCTGCTGACCGATGCCGGCGTCGGCACCGTGATCCATTCCACCGAGACGGCTTACGAGTTCGATACGCACCCGCACCCGCTTTCGACCTTTGCGGCGCGCCTGACCGAGAACCTCGACGAGGTCGAGAAGCTTCAAACGGTCTAGCCGGCTCAAAATTGCTACGCCATTATGCCCAAACTCCGCGCTACCTGGCGCTTAACGAAAGGTATCTCATGTCACTTGCAGCACAACAATCGCTCGAATCCTACTACGTCATGCACACCTTTGGTCGCTCGCCGGTCGAGTTTGTCGAAGGCCGCGGCATGAAGCTCACCGGCGACGATGGCCGCGAATACCTCGATTTTCTTGCCGGCATCGGCGTGTGCAGCCTGGGCCACGGCAATCCGGCAGTGCTGTCGGCGCTCGAGGCGCAGACCAAAAAGCTCATGCATGTCTCCAATTACTTCTACATCGAGCAGCGTGGACAGGTCGCGGCGCTGCTGTCCAAACTCGCTAACGATGATGCGGATGGTGCGCGCGTGCTTGCCGACGCGATTGCCGCTGGCGACGAGACCACGGCGGCGGCACTTGGCGCTCCGGCTGCGGGCGAGCAGGTGTGGGAGACGTTCTTTGCCAATTCCGGTGCCGAGGCCAACGAGGGCTCGATGAAGCTCGCGCGTCTGTACGCCAAGCGTGCCGGCAACGGAGGCAACACCATCGTGTGCATGCGCGGAGGCTTTCACGGTCGTACGCTCGAGACTATTGCGGCCACCATGCAGGATTGGCTGCAGGACAGCTTCCGCCCGCTGCCGGGTGGCTTTGTGGCCTGCACGCCCAACGATGTGGATGAGCTGCGTGCAATCTTTAAGCAGCTGGGAAGTGAAATTTGCGCCGTGATGCTCGAGCCGATTCAGGGCGAGAGCGGTGTGCATCCCATGACCGAGGAGTTTATGGCCGCGGCGCGCGACTTGTCGCACGAGGCGGGTGCCGTGCTTATCGCCGATGAGGTCCAGTGCGGTATCTTCCGCACGGGTAAGCCATTTGCATTCCAGACCTATGGCGTGGAGCCCGACATTATGAGCCTTGCCAAGGGCATTGCCGACGGCGTGCCCATGGGTGCCGTGGTGGCAAAGAAGGAAATCGCTGACGTCTTTAAGCCTGGCGATCATGGTTCGACCTTCGGCGGCAGCTGCCTGGCCGTCGCGGCGTGTGCCGCGACGCTCTCCGTGCTTGTGCGCGGCGATTATGCCGAGCATGCTGCCAAGGTGGGCGCCTATATGGAACAGGCGCTGGCTAAGCTTCCGCATGTGGTAGAGGTGCGCGGCCGTGGCCTGATGCTCGGCTGCGATTTGGATGATGCTGCGGGTGATGCGCACGATGTTGTGGCCCGTGCGTTGGGAGCTGGCGCCGTGATTAACGCTACGAGTGCACATACGCTGCGCTTCCTTCCGCCGCTCGTGTGCGAAGAAGCCGATGTGGACAGCCTGATCGAGATTCTGTCGGACGTTTTGGCGTAGCGAGAGCAAAACATAGCTAGTTTGAACGGGTTCCAGATTGTCAGTGCGTCATTTGATGCATCATTGGACGGTCTGGAACCCTTTTTGCCATAAATCTGCAATGGCCACGGCCTTTGCGACAGACGTGCTGACGGGTTCGAATCCCATGCACCGGGCACAAAAAAGAAAGACCTCCATCACTGGAGGTCTAACAATTCAATGGTGGGCGATGAGGGATGTCCGCGTGCGGCTTCGCCGCCCGCTCTCGCTTCGGGCCTGCGGCCCTCGCGTGCTGCGCTGGAAAACGCTTCGCGTTTCCTCAGCTCCGCACCCTGTCGGGTTCGAATCCCTCTGCGATGGACCCAAAAACGAAAGGCCCCCATAGCTGGGAGCCTATCAAATCAGTGGTGGGCGATGAGGGATTCGAACCCCCAACCTTGTGCGTGTAAAGCACCTGCGCTAACCGTTGCGCCAATCGCCCGCGGTCATAGAGTATAGCCGATATCGGGCTCGGTACACCGCTAATCCATAACGCAATATCGATGGGTCTCGTGAGCGTGATGCCGATGCGGACCTGCCTTGCTAATCGATGCTGTGTCTTTACGGTTTCCCGGGGAGCCGCATCCTTGCGGGTGCGTTAAAGTTGTTACGAGATGCAAACCGTTAACGGCGGATTATCCAGAAAGGTTCAAGATGCACCAATCTGACCGTATGACCACGACTACTGTCGCCGCTCTTGCCGACCTGCTCAATAAGAGTGGCGAGCTGCGCGGATCTGAGCGCCTCGACGGCCGAGCCGTGACCGGCTGCTCATTTGATTCCCGCGCGGTCGCGGTGGGAGATGTGTTCTTTTGCAAGGGCGCTTCCTTTAAGTCATCGTTTCTATCGATGGCGCTCGACGCCGGTGCCGTTGCCTTTGTGTGCGAGGAGTCTTTGGTAGACGAGCTTGCTCCGCTGGGCAAAGAGCGCGGTGCGGCCATGCTGGTCGTTCGTAGCGTGCGCACGGCGATGGCGCTATTGCCGCCGGAGGTCTACGACCGTCCCGATCGCGACGTTAAGATCGTGGGCATTACCGGAACCAAGGGCAAGACCACGGCGGCGTTTATGCTCCAGTCCATCATCAAGGCGGCGGGCAAGTCCTGCGGCATGATTGGCTCGGTGAGCACCGACGATGGTATCGAGTGCTACGAGAGCACCAACACCACGCCCGAGGCCCCCGAGGTCTGGCGCCATATCGCCAATTGCCGTACGTCCGGCCGTCAGTTTATGGTTATGGAAGTCTCGAGCCAAGCGCTCAAGTACCAGCGCGTCGAGAACCTGCCCTTTGACGTTGCGTGTTTCCTCAATATCGGTCGCGATCACATTTCGCCTATCGAGCACCCTACGTTCGAGGATTATTTTGAGAGCAAGCTCAGGATTTTCGACCAGGCAAAAACGGCCGTGGTCAATCTTGGCACCGACGAGGTCAATCGCGTGCTCGAGGCGGCATCGACGGCCGAGCGCCTCGTGACTGTTGGCGTTGAGCATCCTGAGGCTAGCCTGTGGGTAAGCGACGTGCGCATGGTTGGCTTTAACATCGAGTTTAACTTGCATGGCCTGAACGCCGATGAGCCCGCGGCGGGGGAGAAGATTCTGCTGGGTATCGCGGGCGATTTTAACGTGGAAAACGCGCTGGTGGCAATTGCCGCCGCGCGCGAGATTGGCATTGGCATCGATGCCATCAAAGAGGGCCTTTCCAAATTCCGCGTGCCCGGTCGCATGGAGGTTGTGGAGTCGAAGGACGGTCGTGTGGTCTGCGTCGTGGACTACGCACACAACCAGCTTTCATTCCGTTCGCTGTTCTCGTCGGTCAAACGTGCCTTTCCCGCCAGCCCCGTCATTGCGCTGTTTGGCGCCGCCGGCGGCAAGGCTCAGGAGCGCCGCGAGCAATTGCCGCGCGAGGCCGCACCGTATTCCGACCTGATGATTTTTACCAACGAGGATCCCGCTCGCGAAGACCCGATGAAGGTCTGCCACGAACTCGCGGAGAATGTCCCCGACGACACACCGAACAAGATTATTCTTGATCGCGAGGCGGCAGTGCACGCGGCCTTTAAGGCGGCACGCGGGGAGTACATCAACCCCGATGCGCCCACGATTGTATTGTTGCTCGCTAAGGGCGACGAGGAGCTCATGCATGTGGGCGACGAATTCGTGCCCATCGAGAGTGACCTTTCGCTCGCGCATCGCCTGATCGATGTTACCCAGTTCGACTGATACATTGTGTTGACGACGGCGCGTTGAGGGCGCCGTCGTTCCAAGCGCGACTCGCTTAGGCGAGCCGCGCTACTCAAGACCAAGCCCCTTCTATGTAAACGGAGTGACCATGTCTCACAACATCCTGCCGACCGTTGCCGAGCTTTCGGGCGAGATGCGCGAGCGTCTTGCCAAGGTCAAGTATGTCTTTACCGATCTGGACGCCACGATGCTCGCCCCCGGCTCGTGCGTGCTGCGCGATAACGACGGCAATCCCTCGACCAAGCTCGTCGAGGCGGTTGTCGCGCTCACTCGTGCCGGCATCCAGGTGGTCCCCACCTCGGGTCGCAATCGCACCATGATCCATGAGGACGCCCGCGTGCTCGGCCTCAACTCCTACATCGGCGAGATGGGCGGCCTGGTCATGTACGACCTCAAGGCCAACGATTGGGAGTACCTGACGGGCGACATGCCCTACGACCCCGCCTGCGGTCTCACGCCGCACCAGGTGATCGAGCAGACCGGCGTGTGCGAGAAGATCCTTGCCCGCTGGCCGCACAAAATTGAGTACCACAACGACATGTCGACCGGCTACAAGTACCGTGAGGTCACTGTCGGCATGCGCGGCGATGTGCCCGACGATGAGGTCCAGGCCATCCTGGACGAGGCCGGCTGCGGTCTGGTCTGGGCTTGCAACGGCCATCTGACGCACCTGTCCAAGCCGACGACGCTCGAGCTTAATCGCGCCGAGGACGGCCGCGCCTTCAATATCAACCCGGCGGGTCTCAACAAGGGCGTTGCCATTGCGCGCTTCTGCGAGCACCTGGGGATCGAGCGCGAGGAGACGCTCGCACTCGGCGACTCCGAGTCCGACTTCTACATGGCCGACCATGTGGGCATGTTCTGCCTGGTCGAGAACGGACTGACAAGCGCCGGTGCCCCGGAGTTCTTGGACGCTTGCGACAATGCCTATGTTACGCGCGGCAAGATTGTCGACGGTTGGGTGGCAACGGCCGAGTTGCTCGTCGCAGCCCGTTCGTAGCGCGACGCATCACGCGTGGTCGCATTTTTCGAGAGAGAATCTGGTGAGGTAATGTCCGATATCGAGAATCTGGCCGGGGACACGCGTCCGATCGGCGTGTTCGACTCGGGCCTGGGCGGCTTGACGGTCGCGCGCGCGATCGCAACGGCCCTTCCGCATGAGTCTGTTTACTACTTTGGCGACACCAAGCGCTGTCCCTATGGCGTGAGAGATGAGGACGAGGTGCGCTCGTTTGCCCTGCAGGTGGGCCGCTGGCTCTCGCACCACGATGTCAAGATCATGGTTATCGCTTGCAATACGGCAACGGCCGCTGCCCTTCGCGTCGCGCAACAGGTGCTCGATGTTCCGGTCATCGGCGTGATCGCACCGGGCGCACGTGCCGCCATTAACAGCACGCGTACGCGCCGCGTGGGCGTACTGGCCACCAACCTTACGATTCGGTCTGGCGCGTACACGCGCGCTATCCAGGACCTGGATGCGGGCGTCGATGTGTACGGCTGCCCTGCCTCAAGCTTCGTCGAGGTGGTCGAGAGCGAGCTTGCCTCGGGCGCGCATCTGCAGGAGCAGTGGCTCGAAAACGACGACATCTTCGACACCCCCCAGGTGCGCTCGTTAGTCGGTGCGACGGTCGAGCCCCTACTGGGGCACGGCATTGACACCGTGGTGCTTGGATGCACGCATTTTCCGCTGCTTGCGGGCCCCATTCGCCATGCGCTGGGATCTCATGTGCGCGTGGTGAGCTCTGCCGAGGAGACCACGCGCGAGCTTGCCGATATCCTTACGCGCCGCGAGCAGCTTGCGGCGGATGGCGCGGAGCCCCTGCATCGCTTTGCTACGACATCCGATAACATCGCCGAGTTCGCGGTGGCCGGTAGCTTTATCTTTGGTCAGCCGCTCAAGAGCGTCGAACATGTCGACTTGGAGGAGCTGCGCTAGCGCGCTCGCTTTTGACAGTCTCTGGTCGAGAAGGGTCTTCTTATGGAATACATGCAGGTCAACCGCGCCAACGGACGCGCCGCCAACGAGCTGCGCCCCGTTAAGCTCACCCGCGGCGTTATGAAGCACGCCCACGGCTCGTGCCTGGCGGAGTTCGGCGACACGCGCGTACTGTGCGCCGCCACCATCGAGGAGGGTGTGCCGGGTTGGCGCAAGGGCGCCAAGGCCGGCTGGGTAACGGCGGAATATGCGATGCTGCCGGCCTCGACCGGTAAACGCTGCAAGCGCGAGCATGCCAACCGCAAGGGCCGCTCCATGGAGATCGAGCGGCTTATCGGTCGCAGCCTGCGTACCGTCGTCAATATGAAGGCGCTCGGCGAGTGCACCGTTACCGTCGACTGCGATGTGATCCAGGCCGATGGCGGCACGCGTACGGCGAGCATTACCGGCGCCTGGGTCGCACTGCACGACGCCCTTGCCATGTGGGTCGAGGCGGGCAAGCTCGAGCGCATCCCGCTCACGGGCCAGGTTGCCGCGATATCTATGGGTGTCGTCGATGGCAACACCCTGCTCGACTTGGATTATTCCGAGGACAGCCACGCCGAGGTCGACATGAACCTCGTCGCTACCGACACCGGCGAGATGATCGAGCTTCAGGGTACCGGCGAGCAGGCGCCCTTCGACCGCAAGCGTCTCAACGCCCTGCTCGACTTGGGCGACAAGGGCATTGCCGAGCTCATCGAGCTTCAGCGCCAGGTCCTCGCCTAACCTGCCAAAAAGGGACAGGTTCATTTTGGCAGGTTTTATCTGCGAAAACGCCGAAGTATAAGACTGCCGCTGATTGAGAGGGGAGAGAGGCCGAGGCCCTCGTCGTCCCCAACACGGCATTGCTATAGAGACAAGGAGGCCAGCCATGGCACTTGAGAAGATTGACATCGACACTCTCGACCCGGCGGCGACCATCGTCGTGGCAACCGGCAACGCCCATAAGCTCACCGAGATCGAGGCCATTTTGGGCAAGGTCATGCCCGAGGTGCGCTTTGTGGCGCTCGGCCAGCTGGGTGATTTTGAGGACCCCGAGGAAAACGGCACGACGTTTTTGGAGAACGCCATCATCAAGGCGCAGGCTGCCGTTGAGGAGACGGGCCTTATGGCCATCGCCGACGATTCTGGCTTGGTAGTCGACGCACTGGACGGCGAGCCGGGCGTGTATAGCGCGCGCTATGCGGGTGTGCATGGCGACGATGCCGCCAACAACGCCAAACTTCTCGTTAACCTGGAAGGCGTGGCAGATGAGGATCGTACCGCGCGCTTTATGAGCGTCGTCGCGCTTATCGATTCGGACGGCCTGGTCACCTATGGTGAGGGCGCCTGCGAGGGCGTTATCGCGCACGAGGGTCGCGGCGATCACGGCTTTGGCTATGACCCGCTGTTCCTGCCGGTCGACACGCCGGGCAAGACTATGGCCGAGCTCACGGCGGACGAGAAGAACGCCATCAGCCATCGTTTCCATGCGCTCGAGCATCTGTCCGCCAAGCTGACGGGCGAGGAGTAGACCGTGCGTGCGGTGGTGCAGCGCGTGCTTAACGCCGGTGTGACAGTCGATGGCGAGTGCGTGGGCCGCATTGGACGCGGCTACCTGGTGCTGCTGGGCGTGGGCCACGGCGACACACGCGCCGAAGCCGACAAGCTGTGGGGCAAGCTCCGCGGGCTGCGCATCAACGAGGACGAGAACGGCAAGACCAACTTGGCACTGGCCGATGTCGACGGCGAGGTGCTCGTGGTGTCGCAGTTCACGCTGTTTGCCGACTGCCGCCACGGCCGCCGTCCGTCGTTTACGGATGCCGGCGCGCCCGATGTCGCTAACGAACTTTACGAGTATTTTCTGACGCTCGTCGCCCAGGACGTTGAGCATGTGGCGCACGGCATTTTTGGCGCCGACATGAAGGTCGACCTGGTCAACGACGGCCCGTTCACCATCGTACTGGACACAGACAATCTGTAAGTAGTCAATTTGGGACGGGGCTTTTTTAGCTGCTTGCGTATGGCTATAACAGGGTGCTATAGTATTAGAGTTTTGTCTATCTTAGGGGTATTATCCCCTTTTTGAATTGCACCCTCTGGAGGCCCTATTCATGGAAGAGATGGAAGTCAATCACGTCGACGACATCCACGAGAAGCTGACCGATATGGTGGGCGATCGTGTCAAGGTTAAGGCCAACATGGGCCGTACCCGTGTCATCGAGCGCATGGGCACCATCAAGAGCGTTCACCCCGCCGTCTTTATCGTCGAGGTTGACGAGCGTCGCGGCCGCAAATCGCGTCAGTCCTACCAGTATATCGATGTTCTTACCGGCCAGGTCGAACTGTTCGACCCCGAGAGTGGCGAGCATATCTTTACCCCGCTCGGCAACCAGCTCGAGGAGCACTAACGGTGACCGATCGGTCCCTCATCCTTACCGCGCCGGCAAAGATTAACCTCTATCTGGGAGTTCATACCGAGCGCGACGCCCGCGGCTATCACAGGGTCGATTCCCTGATGGCAGCCGTCGGTCTTGTCGATACCGTGACGGTCGCGCCTGCGCCGGTGCTGACCGTCCAAACCATTCCGGCATCCGATTTTCCCATGCAAAAAAATACGGCTTATCGGGCGGCAATCGCTATGGCCGAGTATTACGGTCGCGATGCCAACGTGTGCGTGACGATCGAAAAGCGTATCCCGCTGTGCGCCGGCCTGGGAGGTCCCTCGACGGATGCCGCTGCGGTCATTGTTGCCTTGGCCGAGCTGTGGAGTATCGACCGCGCGGACCCCGCGCTCGATGACATCGCTCGTGGTATCGGCGCCGACGTGCCGTTCTTTTTGCACGCGAGTCCCGCATTCTACGTGGGCGGGGGAGACGTGCTGGCCACTGAGTATCCTGTGCTTCCGGCGACGCCTGTCGTACTGGTCAAACCGCACGAGACGAGCGTTTCAACGGTTGAAGCGTATCGACGATTTGATGAGAGCCCGGTGCCCGCGGGCAAACCCGGTGCGATTGCTTCTGCCTTACGCGCCGGCGATGCCGAGGCGGCATATGCGTTCGTTCATAACAATCTGGGCGTCATATCCGCGCAGATGGAGCCGCGGATCCAGACGGTCCTCGACTGGCTGCGCGCACAGGAGGGAACCGTTGCCGTGGACGTGTGCGGTTCGGGTGCCTGCTCTTTTGCCATCTGCGATACCGCCGCAGCGGCCGAAAGGCTTGCCGAGGCTGCCCAGCAAAATGGCTGGTGGGCCTGCGCGACTGAGCTTATTCCCAACACGGTTCAAATCGACGCGCCAAAGAAATAAAAATTTCTCTAGCACACGGCGAAAATCTTTGTTACTATAGTCGAGCTAACGGGTTGTGGCTCAGTTTGGTAGAGCACTGCGTTCGGGACGCAGGGGTCGCTGGTTCAAATCCAGTCAACCCGACCAGAGCATGAGGAGGGACCGCTTCTTGCGGTCCCTTTTTTTAGCTATTGTTGTGATACCGCGGCACCCGCGGTATACTCATTCGAGCTTGTCTCGCTGTATTGTGGAGGTCTACATGTTTGGACTGAGGGCTCCTGAGCTCATCATTATTCTCGTCGTTGTCTTGATCATCTTCGGGCCTAAGAACCTGCCGAAGCTCGGCAAGTCCCTCGGCTCTACCGTCAAGAATATCCGTGAGGGTATGGAGGGCGACGATAAGGGCGAAACCAAGCAGGCCGAGGATGTCGTGGTCGAGGAGTCCAAGGAGGACAAGGAGATCGCAGAGCTCGAGGCCAAGCTCGCTGCTGCCAAGAAAAAGCAGGCAGAGGACAGCGACGCGGACGCAGAGTAGTCCCATCCCTTTGGGGTGAGCACCTGACCGGCTTGCCCGCAGGCTAGCCGGTCTTTTTCGTTTTGTTGACAGTTGATCGTTACATCATAGTTGGGGAGATATCCGTATGGACGCAAGCCAGATCGTACTGACCGCTGAGGGCCGCCAGAAGCTCGTCGAGGAGCTCGCTTGGCGTGAGGGCGATTACGCCAAGGAGATCGTCGAGGACATCAAGGAAGCCCGCGCGTTCGGCGACCTTTCGGAGAACTCCGAATACGACGCCGCCAAGGACAAGCAGGCCCAGAATGCTGCTCGCATTGCCGAGATTCAGGCCATTCTCGCCAACGCTCAGGTTGCTGCCACCACGGGCGATCTGACCGTCTCCATCGGTTCCACCGTTTCGCTGATTGATCCCAACGGTGAGGTCATGGAGGTCACGCTCGTCGGTACCACCGAGACCAACTCGCTCGAGCACAAGATTTCCAACGAGTCTCCGGTCGGCCACGCCATCATCGGTCACGGCGAGGGCGACTCCGTCGAGGTCGTTACGCCTTCCGGCAAGACTCGCGTCTACACCATCGCAAAGATCGCACGCTAGACCACGGTCCCGCGTAAAGGTATGTTTTCGCTCCCTGGGACCGAATCCTGGGGAGCGTTTTAGTTTGAGGAGCTAACTATGGCAGAGAACCAGAACGCCGCCGAGCAGGCATCGACGCTCAACGACGAGCGCGCCACGCGCCTGGCCAAGCGCGCCGCCCTGTTCGAGGCGGGCCAGAACCCCTATCCCGAGCACTCCGAGATTGAGGACTACGTCGTCGACATTGAGGCTAAGTATGCCGGTCTCGCCGATGGCGAAGACACCGAGGACATTGTGAAGATCGGCGGCCGCGTGGTCGCCAAGCGCGGCCAGGGCAAGATTATGTTCATCGTCGTGCGCGACACGACTGCCGAGATTCAGCTGTTCTGCCGTATTAACGACATGGACGAGGCGGCCTGGAACACGCTCAAGGCCCTCGACCTGGGCGACATCCTGGGCGTGACCGGCGTGGTCGTGCGCACCAAGCGCGGTCAGCTTTCCGTCGCCCCCAAGCGCGCGACGCTGCTCTCCAAGGCCGTTCGCCCGCTGCCCGAGAAGTTCCACGGCCTCTCCGACAAGGAGACCCGTTATCGTCAGCGTTACGTCGACCTCATTGCCAACGATGATGTTCGCGAGACCTTCCGCAAGCGCTCGCAGATCCTCTCCACCTTCCGTCGCTTTATGGAGTCCGACGGCTACATGGAGGTCGAGACCCCCATCCTGCAGACCATCCAGGGCGGCGCTACTGCCAAGCCGTTCATCACGCACTTCAACGCGCTCGATCAGGAGTGCTACCTGCGCATTGCTACCGAGCTGCACCTCAAGCGCTGTATCGTCGGTGGCTTTGAGCGCGTCTTCGAGATCGGCCGCATCTTCCGCAACGAGGGCATGGACCTCACTCACAACCCCGAGTTCACCACGATGGAGGCCTACCGCGCCTTCTCCGACCTCGAGGGCATGAAGGCGCTCGCCCAGGGCGTCATCAAGGCCGCCAACAAGGCCATCGGCAACCCTGAGGTTATCGAGTACCAGGGCCAGACCATCGATCTTTCTGGTGAGTGGGCCAGCCGTCCCATGACCGACATCGTCTCCGACGTGCTCGGCAAGCAGGTCACCATCGACACGCCGGTCGAGGAGCTTGCCGCCGCCGCGCGCGAGAAGGGCCTGGAGATTAAGCCCGAGTGGACTGCTGGCAAGATCATCGCCGAGATCTACGACGAGCTGGGCGAGGACACCATCGTCAACCCCACGTTTGTGTGCGATTACCCCATCGAGGTCAGTCCGCTTGCCAAGCGCTTTGAGGACGATCCGCGTCTGACGCACCGCTTTGAGCTGGTCATCGCCGGCCACGAGTACGCCAACGCGTTCTCCGAGCTCAACGACCCGGTCGACCAGGCTGAGCGCTTTGCTGCCCAGATGGCTGAGAAGGCCGGCGGCGACGATGAGGCCATGGAGTACGACGAGGACTACGTGCGTGCCCTCGAGTACGGTATGCCTCCTGCGGGTGGCATTGGCATCGGTATCGACCGTGTAGTCATGCTGCTCACCAACCAGGCCTCCATTCGCGACGTCCTGCTGTTCCCGCACATGAAGCCCGAGAAGGGTTTCCAGTCCGGTGCCGCTGCCGCCAAGGCCGCCGAGGCCGGCAACGCCGAAAGCCCGTTCGTCAAGCCGCTCAAGCCCACGCTCGATTACTCCAAGATCGCCGTTGAGCCGCTGTTCGAGGAGTTTGTCGACTTCGATACCTTCTCCAAGAGCGATTTCCGTGCCGTGAAGGTTAAGGCGTGCGAGGCCGTCAAGAAGTCCAAGAAGCTGCTGAACTTTACGCTCGACGACGGCACCGGCACCGACCGCACCATCCTCTCCGGTATTCACGATTATTACGAGCCCGAGGACCTGGTCGGCAAGACTTTGCTCGCCATCACCAACCTGCCTCCGCGCAAGATGATGGGTATTCCCAGCTGCGGTATGCTGATCAGCGCCATCCATGAGGAGGAGGGCGAGGAGCGTCTCAACCTGATCCAGCTCGACGCCTCCATCCCCGCCGGCGCAAAGATGTACTAACTAGTTACGCGGTTCTACGAACCGCGTAACGGCTCGACGCTGCGCGCCGCCCAGAGCGACAATTTGTCATTCAAAAGGCAAGGCATGACCAGAAGGTCTATGCCTTGCCTTTTTCATGCCAACTTGTTCGCTCTGGACGGCGCTCGCTGGCGTTGCCGAAACATCGGCGTTGCCTTGGTCCAGATGTGGCACTTGGGGACGGTCCTTTTCGTCGGGGTCTACCGGCGCATTGGGGGTTTGCGCCTTCCATGCATGACAGCCGTCTCTTTTATGCTTCCTTTAGCCGTTGCTGCTTAGGATGGGGGTTAGTCGGTAGGAAGGGAGTGTCTATATGGACGACGCGAGCGAGCGTGCAATCGAAGAGGACATGCTCGATCAGTTCAATTACTTTGACGATGAGGATGAGGAGCTGATCGATCGTCGCGAGCCGGCACCGCTTGACTCATTTGATCTGGTCGATGAAGAGCCCGACGAGGACGAGGGCGAATCAACGGAGCCCCCACAGCCTTCGCGCCTTGACTCGCTGCTTTCGAGAGCCCCCATGCACCACGGCGTTCGTGCCGGCGCTCTCCATATGAAAACTGACTGGCACCAGATCGTGACGGCAGGCGATGAGCTTGCCGTCGATGCGCCGCTCACCGATAAGTCATCCATCATCTGCCGCACCGGCATGCTTATGCTGGCAAGCGGAACAGGTGCCTGGCGCGTGCGCGATACCATGAATCGTGTTGCCGCCGTGCTCGGCGTTACGATTCACGTCGACCTGAGTCTTCTGTCGTTTGAGTGCACCTGCATCGAAGATGGCCACTGCTTTAACGAGGTTGTCAGCCTGCCCACAACGGGAGTCAATACCCATCGCATTTGGATGATGGAGAGTTTCCTAAAGGAAATCGAGACCTATGGTCGTCGCTTCACGGTACACGAGTATCACGAGATGCTCAAGACCGTTGAGAGCTCAAAGCCTGATTACTCTCCCTGGCAACAGGGCCTTGCGGCAGCCTGTGCTTGTGGCGCCTTCGTCTTTTTGCTCGGCGGCGGCCCTATCGAGATGGCCTGCGCGTTCGTAGGCGCTGGTGTCGGCAACTTTGCTCGCTCCCATATTCTCAAGCAGGGTCTTGGCCAGTTCAGCGCGCTGACGACTGGCGTTGCGCTCGCTTGCGTTTCGTATCTGCTGGCATTGCTCGGCCTTAGCCAGGTCATTCCAGGGGCAATGTCGCACCAAGAAGGCTATATCGGCGCCATGCTCTTTGTGATTCCCGGCTTTCCCCTCATTACGGCAGGCCTCGACATCGCTAAGCTTGACATGCGAAGCGGTATCGAGCGTCTTTCGTATGCTGTGTCGATTATTGTGATGGCGACCCTCGTAGGTTGGATGGTTGCTGAGTGTGTGGGACTGGCGCCGGATGACTTCGCCCCGCTCGGCCTCTCACCGTTGGCTCTTACGCTCTTGCGCATACTGATGAGCTTTATCGGTGTATTTGGCTTCTCGGTTATGTTCAACAGCCCGGTAAAGATGGCAGCGGCGGCAGGGCTCATCGGCGCCGTGTCCAATACCTTGCGCCTTACGCTCGTCGATGCGCCGACGATACTTCCTTTCCTGGGCCTGAGCGCAGGTATGCCTCCCGAGGCAGCAGCGTTTATCGGCGCGTTAGTATCGGGGCTGCTCGCGAGTTTAGCCGAAATCAAGCTCACCTACCCACGCATCGCCCTCACGGTGCCATCGATTGTCATCATGGTACCGGGGCTATATCTGTATCGCTCGATGTACTACATGTGCACGTTTGACACGGTTAATATGCTTGGCTGGTTTGTGCGTGCGGTGCTCATCGTGGCGTTCCTTCCCGTCGGCCTGAGCGTAGCGAGAACTCTCACCGATCCCCGCTGGCGCCACACCAGCTAATTGGCGCAAGGGGGACAGGTTACTTTGCACCAATACGTCGAGCATCTCCACAAACTCAACGCTTACGAAGCGCGTGTTGTTCGTGTTAGGGTAGTTCCACCACATAAGTAGTCGCAGACGCACGTACCACGGGCGGGCGAGATGAAGTCCCAGTAACTCCATCTTGCCCGCCCATTTTTGTTGCGTGGCGCCGCGGCGCAACACAGAAAGGATTTCGCCCTTTATGCCTATCAACAAACGAGAGAGCCTGCTGTTCACCTTTATCATGTGCTTTTGCATGGTGCTCTGGATGAGCATCTACAACGTTGCCCTGCAGCATGGGGCCATCAACGGCGAGGTTGTTGCCGCCGCGTGGCTCGGCTTCCCCGTTGCCTACGTTTTTGCCATGTGCTGCGACTGGTTTGTTGCCAGCCCCCTTGCCAAGGGTTTCGCTTTTAAATTCCTGGTCACGCCGGGCAAGAGCTCGCCGCTTGCCATGACTCTCGCCGTCAGCTCCTGCATGGTCGTTCCCATGGTCGTCATCATGTCGCTCTACGGCGCGTGCGAAGGCCTGTTCCATATGCCCGGCGGCCCGCTTGCCAATTTGCAGGCGCTGCCGATGATGTGGCTCGTCAACATTCCGCGTAACTTTATCATGGCCCTGCCCTGGAACCTGCTGGTGGCTGGTCCGGTTGCCCGCTTTGCCTTCCGCCGCGCTTTCCCCATGGGAACCGTCTTTGAAGAGCAGCATATGGAGCTCGTGCATATGCCGGGCGCTCCCGTTGCCGAGGAGGTTGCCAACATTTCCGAGCGCATGGACTCCGAGCCTGCCTGCTAGGCAACGCTTAAAACCAGACCCCCAAACAGACCGGAGCGATTCCTTTTTTGTAGACGTTGTCGTATGGCTGCACGTGGAAAAGGCCCCAACGGTTAACATATACTCCATATGGGTAAAGAGACCAAAGCGCTGCCGCGGGGCGGCGCTTTGCGTTTGAAAAACTAGCTCGTCTAAGAGGAACTAGCATGTTAGACCGTTTTACCGATCGCGCGCGCAAGGTCATGTCCATGGCCAAGCAGGAGGCGCTCGATCTTCATTCAAATAAGGTGGGAACCGAGCATCTGCTGCTCGCGCTCGCCAAGGAGGACGAGGGCATCGCCGCCGAGGCGCTGCGCTCGCTCGACATCTCCTACGACGACATCATGGACACGCTCAAGGAGGTCCAGACCACCGTTCCCGAGCCCAGCGAGGAGACCGAGGCCGCCAAGCTCGCCTTTACGCCACTCGTCATCAGCGTGATGGAGCGCTCCTTCCGCGTGGCGCGCGAGAACAACCAGACCTATGTGTCGACCGAGCACCTGCTCATCGGTATCGTCGAAGAGGGCAACGGTATGGCCATGGACATCCTCATGCGCCTGGGCGTGTCGTCCGCTTCCATCAAAAAAGCCATCGAGAAGCTTACCGCCAAGGATCAGGACAAGAAGCGCCCGCTCGCCGGCGCCGGTGCTGGGCGTCCCGGTGCGGGCCTGCCGTTCTTTAGCGGCTCGGACGCCTCGCAGCAAAAGGGGAGCGGCACCGACACGCTCAAGCAGTTCGCCACCAACCTTACGCAGAAGGCACGCGACGGTAAGCTCGACCCCGTGATCGGTCGCGAAAAGGAAGTCCAGCGCATGATGGAGATCCTTTCGCGCCGCACCAAGAACAACCCGCTTATCTTGGGTGACCCCGGCGTGGGCAAGACGGCCATCGTCGAGGGCCTGGCACAGCAGATCGCTGCCGGCAACGTGCCCGAGAACCTTATGAACCAGAACATCTGGACGCTCGATCTGCCGGGTCTTGTCGCGGGCGCCAAGTATCGCGGTGAGTTCGAGGAGCGCCTCAAGAACGTGATCCAGGAGGCAACCGAAGCCGACGACGTCATCCTGTTTATCGACGAGATGCACACCATCATCGGTGCCGGTTCTGCCGAGGGATCCATCGATGCAAGCTCCATGCTCAAGCCCGTGCTCGCGCGCGGTGCTTTTCAGATCATCGGTGCCACCACGGCCGAGGAGTTCCGTAAGTACCTCACCAAGGATCCGGCCTTTGAGCGTCGCTTCCAGACCATCGATGTCGAGGAGCCGAGCGTCGAGGACACGGTCAAGATCCTGACCGCGCTCAAGCCGCGCTACGAGGAGCACCACCATGTGCGTTACACACAGGGTGCTATCGAGGCCGCCGCGAACCTCTCCAACCGCTACATTCAGGACCGCTTCCTGCCCGATAAGGCCATCGACCTCATCGACGAGGCCGGTGCCCGCGCCCGCATTGCCGCCAACCGCGCGCCCGAGCCGGTGCGCGAGGCCGAACATCGCATCGAGGAGCTCAAGACTGCCGCACAGGAGGCCACCGAGAGCGACGACATGAACAAGGCCGCCGAGATCACCGAGCAGCAGAAAGCCGCCGAGATTGAGCTCGCCGAGGCCAAGGCTGCCTGGACGGCCGAGCTCGACGCCAGTCCGCTCACCATCGATGTCTCCCAGATTGCCGACATCGTGTCCGTGACCTCGGGCGTGCCGGTGTCCTCGCTCACCGAGAGTGAGAGTCGCCGCCTGCTGCAGGCCGAAAGCGTGCTCAAGACGCGCATCATCGGTCAGGATGAGGCCGTCGAGGCCGTTGCCAAGGCCGTGCGCCGCAGCCGCTCGCCGCTCAAGGACCCTCGCCGCCCCGGCGGCAGCTTTATCTTCCTGGGCCCCACCGGCACGGGCAAGACCGAGCTTGCCAAGACGCTCGCCGAGTATCTCTTTGGCAGCAAGGACGCGCTCATCAGCTTCGACATGTCGGAGTTTGGCAGCGAGTTCGAGGTCTCCAAGCTTATCGGTAGCCCTCCGGGTTACGTGGGTCACGACGAGGGCGGCCAGCTCACCAAGGCTGTTCGCCGTCATCCGTACTCGGTCGTGCTGTTCGACGAGATCGAGAAGGCGCACCCTGATATCTTCAACATCTTGCTACAGGTGCTGGAGGAGGGCCGCCTGACCGATAGCCAGGGCAAGACGGTCGATTTCCGCAACACCGTGATTATCATGACGTCCAACGTGGGCGCCCGCGAGATCGCGCAGGATGCGAGCGTGGGCTTTGGCACCACCGGCGAGCAGGGTCTCACGTCGAGCGAGATCCGCGGCCGTGCGATGGGCGAGCTCAAGCGCCTGTTCCGCCCCGAGCTGCTCAACCGTATCGATGACATCGTGGTGTTCCAGAAGCTTTCGGGCGAGAACCTGACCAAGATCGCTCACCTGCTGGTGGACGACCTGCGCCAGCGCCTGATTGCCAACGGCATGAACATCAAGCTCACCGATGCGGCCTACGACAAGATTGTGGCCGAGGGCACCGACCTCACCAACGGTGCGCGTCCGCTGCGCCGCTCCATCCAAAAGCTCATTGAGGATCCGTTGTCCGAGGAGCTGCTGGCCGGCGAGTGGGGCAGTGGCGATACCGTCCTGTGCGATGTGGCCGACGGCAAGTTTGTCTTTAGCCATGGTACGGGCGAGATCCCGGCACCGCGTCCGGCGGGCACGCTCGGTGGCGATACCGCTCCGGCGGCGCCGCACACCGGAAACGCTGCGCCTGTGAGTAGTGGCGTGACCTCGGGCCCCGGCGGTATGATGCAAGCTGGCTCCGGCGCGCTGTAGGGCGTGGCGACAATTTGATACGCTCAATCGAGGCGCTCTGGCAAGGGCGCCTCGATTTGTAGAGCTGCGGTGATTGTGACCGTTACGCTATACGGCCCACCGTTAGCCGATGATGCGAGAACGCTCGGCGTTTTCGACTGGTTTATGCAAACGAAGTCTGGGAATATACAAGTCGCATGTCTTATTGTCTAACCAGTTGCGCCAAGGAGGCACCATGGACTACAAGATCACCGGCTACGAGCCCGCCCAGCTGTTCCATTTCTTTGAGGAGGTCAGCGCGATTCCCCGCGGGTCTGGCAACGAGAAGGGCATCAGCGATTTCTTGGTTGCGTTTGCCAAGGAGCGCGGCCTCGATGTGTACCAGGACGAGGTCTACAACGTCATCATTCGCAAGTCCGCATCTGCCGGTGCCGAGAATGCCCCGACCGTGATGCTGCAGGGCCATATCGACATGGTGTGCGACAAGCTGGGCTCCGTTGAGCACGACTTTACGACCGATGGTATCGACCTGGTCGTCAAGGACGGCGTCCTCACCGCTAACGGCACCACCCTGGGCGCCGACAACGGTATCGCCGTCGCGCTTATGCTTACCGTGCTCAACGACGATTCGATTGCTCATCCGGCCCTCGAGTGCGTATTCACCACCGACGAGGAGACTGGCCTGGTCGGCGCCGAGACGCTCGACAAGTCCCAGATTAGCGCCCGCACCATGATTAACCTTGACTCCGAGGAAGAGGGCGTTGCCACCGTCAGCTGCGCCGGCGGCGTCGTCGTTACCTACACCTGCCCGATCGCGCGCGAGCATAAGACCGGTAGCACCCTCACGCTTGACATCTCCGGCCTGCTGGGCGGTCACTCCGGCAGTGATATCCACCTGGAGCGCGGCAACGGCAACCTCATCATGGCCCGCATCATCGACCGCCTGATGGTTGCCGGCGAGCCCGCCATCGTTAGCTTTAACGGTGGCACCAAGGACAACGCCATCAACCGTGAGTGCAAGGCCGAGCTGGTCTACGCCGACCACGCTGCCGCCGAGGCCGCGGCCCAGATCGCAAAGGGCATCATCGCCGACGTCACCGCCGAGCTCGAGGTCTTCGACCCCGGCTTTACCTGCACCGTCGAGATTGCCGACGACACCGAGGTCGAGGCCATGGACCAGAAGTCTGCGCTTGCCCTCATCCGCGCTCTGCGTCTTGCCCCTAACGGCGTGATTCGCCGCAACGTCGCCACCGACGGCTCCGTCGAGGTGTCCTCCAACATCGGTGTGGTTGCCACTTCTGACGACGAGGTCAAGATCATGCTGTCCCCGCGCTCCTCGATCACCTCGCTGCAGAACGAGTTCAAGGACCGCCTGCAGACACTGGCCGATGTCCTGGGCTTCGACGCCAAGTTTGAGTTCGAGTATCCCGGCTGGAGCTATGCCGAGCATTCGCCGGTCCGCGACGTCTTTGTCGAGAGCTATCGCGAGCTCTTTGGCTCCGAGCTGCGCATCGAGTCCATTCACGCCGGCCTTGAGTGCGGCCTGTTTGCCGAGGCCCTGCACGGCCTGGACGCCATCGCCGTGGGCCCGACGCTCTCCGATGTCCACACTCCGGACGAGAGCATGGAGCTCGCTTCTGCCGAGCGCTTCTACGAGCTGCTCATCGATGTTCTCAAGCGCCTTGCCGCGTAAGGGTCGCCTTGGTTAAGCCGCTCTAAAACGGCTGGCTATGAAAACGGCCGCCCGGCGTAATGCCGGGCGGCCGTTATTCGTTACAGTGCGAGGATCCCAAGGTGCTCAAGCAAGATCTTAAGCCCGATGAGGACGAGCACGACGCCACCTACGATGGTGGCGGGTTTTTCGTAGCGTGCGCCAAAGGTGTGGCCGATTGCTACGCCGGCGACGGAGAAGATAAACGTTGTGACGCCGATAAGCGATACAGCGGGCACGATGTCGACCGAGAGCGCGGCAAATGAGATGCCCACGGCTAGGGCGTCGATTGAGGTGGCGATAGCGAGGATCAGGTACTCGACCAGGTCAATCTTTTCGGCATCCTTGCCGTCGCCTTCATCCTCGTCCTCGGTAAAGGCCTCCCACAGCATTTTGCCGCCGATAAAGGCCAAAAGGATAAAAGCGATCCAGTGGTCGATGGGTCCGATGATGCCCATGAATTGACTGCCGAGCGCCCATCCGATTACGGGCATGCCGGCCTGAAAGCCGCCAAAGAACAGGCCGAGCACTACGGCGACCTTAAGGTTGATCTTTTTCATGCCGAGGCCCTTGCAGATGGAAACGGCAAAGGCGTCCATCGAAAGGCCAACGGCGAGCAACACGAGCTCTGCGAGTCCCATAGTCTGGCTCCCTCTCTGCGGGCGAACCCGATTACACGACTACTCCCTCATTTATATGAAACCCGATGCTACCACATGAGCAGCTAAAAGAGCCCCGTCCCAAATGAGCTACCTAAGCGGTGTTCGCTCATTCTGTAAGCATCGGATTTCGCAAGCGTTGCGGGGACAAACCGTGAGAAACTATTTAGCGTTTATGGAGCGTATACGATGGGAGCGATGCCTTGGATAAGAACGAGCTGCAAAAGCGTATGGAACAGGCCATCCGCCTGACGGCACCTGGTCAGCCGATCCGCACCGCCCTCGACATGATCATTGCCGGTCACCTGGGTGCTCTTATCTGCGTCGGCGACACTGAAAACGTGCTCGCCGCCGGTAACGACGGCTTCCCGCTCAACATTTCGTTCACCTCGAACCGTCTGTTCGAGCTCTCCAAGATGGATGGCGCCATCGTCATCGACGGCGACCTCACCCAGATCCTGCGCGCCAACTTCCACCTCAATCCCGATCCCTCGCTTGCCACGAGCGAGACGGGCATGCGTCACCGCACTGCCGCTCGCATGTCGGTGCTCACCGACGCCATCGTGATCTCGGTTTCGGCTCGTCGTGCCGTCGTCAACGTGTACGTCCACGGCAAGAGCTACGAGATCCAGCCCGTCACCACCATCATGAGCTCGGTCAACCAGCTCGTCGCCACGCTCCAGACTACCCGTCAGTCGCTCGATCGCTCCCTGCTGCGCCTGACGGCCCTTGAGCTCGACGACTACGTCACGCTCGCCGACATCACCGGCATCTTCTCGAGTTTCGAGATCATGCAACAGGCAAAGACCGAGCTTAAGGATTGCATCGTCAAGCTGGGTAACCAGGGCAAGCTCGTGCAGATGCAGCTCGAGCAGCTCGCGGGCTCCAGCATGGATACCGAATACGACTTGATGATCCGCGACTACGCAAGCGATTCCTCTGAGGCCAACGCCGAGAAGATTCGCGCTGAGCTTGCCCGTATGACGCCTAAGGACCTGTCCGACCCGCAGCACGTGGCGGCAGTTCTGGGCTATGACGACTTGGACGAGGACTCCGTCATGACGCCGCTGGGCCTGCGCACGCTTTCGCGCGTGTCCGTCGTGCGCGACGGCGTGGCCGAGAAGATCGTCGACGAGTATGGCTCGCTGCAGGAGCTCATGGACGACATCAGCGAGGATCCGGAGCGCTTGGGCGACTTTGGCGTCAACAACCCTGCCATTCTTGCGGACTCGCTGTACCGCATGAAGGGCACCAAACAGGGGAACGCATAATGGCGCCCGTATGCGCCGTGGTCGTTGCCGGCGGCAGCGGCCAGCGCTTTGGAAATCCCGGCGGCAAGCAGCTCGTTAACGTGGCGGGCCGTCCGCTCATGAGCTGGTCCATCCGCGCGTTCGATCGTAGCGACAAGGTCGGCCATATCGTCGTGGTATGCCCTGCCGAGCGCCGTGCCGAGATGCGCCGCTTGGCTATCGACCCGTTTGACTATGACACGCCCATCAGCTTTGCCGATGCCGGCGATACTCGTCAGGATTCCACCCGCGCCGGCGTGCACGCGGTGCCGGCGGGTTTCGAATATGTCGCTATCCACGACGGCGCCCGTCCGCTCATTACGACCGAGGCCATCGACCACGCTACCGACGTGCTCGTGAGCGACCGCTCGCTCGACGGTGTCGTGTGCGGCCAGCCCGCGATCGACACGCTCAAGATCGTCGATGGCGACAATATCGTCGAGACGCCGCCGCGTGAGCTCTACTGGGCAGCGCAGACGCCGCAGATCTTTAGCGTCGATGCTATGAAGCGCGCCCATGCTGCAGCCATTGCCGAGGGCTTTATCGGCACCGATGATTCGTCGCTGGTCGAGCGCATGGGTGGGCGCGTCCGCTGCGTCCAGAGCCCGCGCGATAACCTTAAGGTGACGGTGCCCGAGGACCTGCGTCCCGTAACCGCGATTCTGCTTGGCCGCATGGCCGAGGGAGAGGACCTTCCCCATGTTCAGTAACCTGCGCATTGGCCATGGCTACGACGTCCACCGTCTGGTGGAGGGGCGTCGATGTATCATCGGCGGTGTCGACATTCCCTACGAGCGCGGCCTGCTGGGCCACTCGGATGCCGATGTGCTCGCGCACGCCTTGGCCGACGCCATTCTGGGCGCCTGCCGCGGGGGAGACATCGGCAAGCTATTCCCCGATACCGACCCCGCCTATGAGGGTGCTGATTCGATGGTGCTGCTCGCCCGTGTGATGGACTATGCGCGCGAGTTGGGCTTCGAGTTTGTCGATGCCGATTGCACCATTGCCTGCCAGCAGCCCAAGATCACCCCGCACCGCGATGCCATGCGCGCCAACCTGGCCCATGCCCTGGGCGTTGACGTCGAAAACGTGGGCGTCGCCGCCACTACGACCGAAAAACTCGGCTGGGAAGGCCAAGGCGAGGGAATTGGCGCCTGGGCCGTCTGCCTGCTACAGAAAACCGTTAAGGAGTAACGAATGCGTATCTACAACAGCGCTACCCATAAAAAGGAAGAGTTCCAGCCCATCGAGCCCGGTAAGGTCCGCATGTATGTGTGCGGCCCCACGGTCTACGACAACATCCACATCGGCAACGCCCGCACGTTCATCAGCTTTGACGTGATTCGCCGCTGGCTCATCGCGAGCGGCTACGAGGTCACGTTCGCTCAGAACCTCACCGATGTCGATGACAAGATCATCAAGCGCGCCAACGAGCAAGGCCGTACGGCTGCCGAGGTTGCGACGGAGTTCTCCGACAAGTTCATCGGCGTCATGCGCGCTGCCAACGTGCTCGATCCCGATGTGCGTCCCCGCGCCACCAAGGAGATCGGTCCCATGATCGCCATGATCAAGACGCTTATCGAGCAGGGTCACGCCTATGCCGCCGATAACGGCGACGTGTACTTTGCCGTGCGCAGCGATCCCAACTATGGTCAGGTCTCGGGCCGCAACATCGACGACCTTATGGTGGGTGCGCGCATCGAGGAGAACGAGGACAAGAACGACCCGCTCGACTTTGCCCTGTGGAAGGCCGCCAAGCCCGGCGAGCCCAGCTGGCCGAGCCCCTGGGGCGAGGGCCGTCCTGGTTGGCACACCGAGTGCGCCGCCATGGTGCACCGCTATCTGGGCACTCCGATCGACATTCACGGCGGCGGCTCCGACTTGGCCTTCCCGCATCACGAGAACGAGTGCGCCCAGGCCACCTGCGCCTGGCACCAGGGTTTCTCCAACACCTGGATGCATACGGGCATGCTGCTGGTCGACGGCGAGAAGATGTCCAAGTCGCTCGGTAACTTCTTTACGCTGGCCGAGGTGCTCGAGCAGCACTCTGCCGCGGCCCTGCGCCTGCTGATGCTGCAGACGAGCTATCGCTCACCGCTCGACTTCTCCTGGGAGCGCCTGGAGGGCGCCGAGAATTCGCTCACGCGTATTGCCGGTACGGTCGAGAACCTGCGTTGGGCTGCGAACCACGCGACGGCCGATGCCGATGCGGCTGCCGCCGAGGCGTTTGCCGCCAAGGCCGCCGAGACCCGTGCCGCCTTTAAGGAGTGCATGGACGACGACTTTAACACCGCCGGTGCCATGGGTGCCGTCTTTGGCTTTGTCACCGAGTGCAATCAGTATCTGGAGCAGGCGGGCGATGCTGCCGACAAGGCCGCAGTCCTGGCTGCCGCCGATACGCTGGCCGAGCTGCTCGGTACGTTTGGCGTCGAGCTTCCCGAGCCCAAGGTCGAGTTGCCGCTGGGCCTGCTGGGCGTTGCCGCCGGTTTGGTTGCCTACACTGGTGACGACGTGGATGAGGCCGCTGCTAAGATTCTCGAGGCTCGCGCCGAGGCCCGTGCCGCCAAGAACTGGGATCTGGCAGATGCCATTCGCGACCAGCTCAAGGACCTGGGCCTCACCATTGAGGATACCGCCGCCGGCACCCGTATCAAATCCCTCTAATCCCCGCGGGTTTCCCAAGCACCCGACCTTGCCGTTCAAACCGTCGCTCGCGTACTCAAGTACGCGTCGCTCCTCTTTCACGGCAATCTCGGGCACTTGGAAAACCCGTACCGACCGCTTGAGCCACGGCACCTTGCCTTTCAATCGTCGGGCATGACCTCAAGGTCTATGCCCTCCTCTTTCAAGGCAATCTGCCGCACCTCGGGCGGTCGGTCTATTTGATTCGTTTGATAGTTGTATTTAGGAGGTCGCTTTATGGCCGACAATCGCAAGTGTGCATCGCGTGGAGGCAAGCAGGCTGCTTCTGGCTCGCGTCCGATTCGCCGCAACGACCGCGCTGCCACTCCCAAGGGCCAGCGCGGTCGCACACAGGCCGCACGTCCGCAGCGCGATCGCAACCGCGACAACGTTCAGGTTCCCAAGGGCGAGTTTATCGAAGGCCGCCGTGCCGCCGCCGAGGCGCTGCGTACCGGCTTTCCCGTCAAGTGCGCGCTCATTGCCGAGGGCGGGGAGCGCGATGCCGCCTTGTCGCGCCTGGTCGACGACCTCAACGCCGCGGGCGTCCGCATTAAGTATGTGCCGCGCGCGCAGCTCGATGCGCTGTCGAGCCATGGCGCTCACCAGGGCATTGCGCTCGAGGTTGGCAACTTCCCCTATGCCGATATTGCCGATATTCTCGACCGCGCGGGCGAGGGTCCGGCACTCGTCGTTGTGCTCGACCACGTGACCGACGACGGCAACTTTGGCGCCATCGTGCGCTCCGCCGAGGTTGTGGGCGCGGCCGGTGTCATCATCGCCAATAAGCGTGCCGCTGGCGTAACCGTGGGCAGCTACAAGACGTCAGCCGGCGCCGTCATGCATTTGCCCATCGCGCAGGTTCCCAATATCGCCCGTGCGCTCGATGACCTCAAGGCCGCTGGCTTTTGGGTGGGCGGTGCCTCCGAGCACGCCGAGGGCAGTTGCTGGGACGCCCCCTTCGAGGGTCGCGTGGCACTCGTCATGGGCTCCGAGGGCGACGGCATCTCGCGCCTGGTGCTCGAGAAATGCGACTTTTTGACCAAACTTCCCCAGCGTGGCATGACCGAGAGTCTCAACGTGGCCCAGGCAACGACGGCGTTGTGCTTTGAGTGGCTGCGCCGCAATGCCGGCGAGCTCATGGGGGAGGAGTAGCGCATGTCCAAGAAGAACCGCGCCAAGTCCAAGGCCAAGCGCTTTGGCGAAGGCTCGGCCAAGCCGATTGTTTCGGCCGCGACCTATGGCGTGGGCGGCAATGCGTTTGCGCAGGCCATCGCCGATCCGGTCTCGACGGTGCACTCCAATAAGCCCGAGCTGCTGGTGGTCGACGGCTACAACGTGATTCACTGCACGCCGCGCTACGAAAAGCTCGTGTACGACCATTCCGATGATCCGTATTCCAGCGACGTTCACGATATGGCGCGCACCGCGCTCATCAACGATGTTGCGGCGTTTGCCCAGGGCCGCTACGAGGCTGTGATCGTGTTCGACGGTGCGGGCAATATCTCCAGCGAGCGCCCCAACCTGCCGGCCCGTGGCGTGCGCATCGAGTTCTCGCCGACGGGCGTATCGGCCGATACCGTGGTGCAGAAGCTCTGTATCGAGGCGCGCGAGGAGGGCCGCGCGTGCTCCGTGGTGTCGAGCGACGGCACGATCCAGGCCGTCGTCATGGGCAAGGGCGTCACGCGCATCTCGAGCCGCATGCTGGTGGACGAGATCAAACAGATCGATAACGACGTTCACGAGGCCGAGGAAGCCCCGCAGATCAAGATGACCCTGGGCAGCCGCCTGAGCCCCGATGCCCTGGCCAAGCTCAAGGCCCTTCGCGGGAGGTAGGGAAGTTGGCGGGGCAATGCTGCCTCGCTAACTCCATTCAGCGATGTCGATCATTCTTTCGAGGCGCCACGTTAGCGCCTCTTTTAGATAAGGCAGTCTCGCTGCTAGGGCATCGTTTTTAGACAGAATCTCGATCGCCTCGTCGACAAAGCCCTCGAGTTTGTCGCCGTCAAACCAGCCCATGTCCTCGACGAGCAACATTTGTTTGGCGGGACTTGAATGAAATTGTGCGCTGGTAAAACTGTGCTCTCCCGCCCTAAGCTCCTCTAGTGATATGTTGCACCAGAGTGATGAGCCCGAATCGAAGATGGGGGCTGGTCTGCAGGCCAGTGAGTTGACGTTTCGCACGAGGCCGAAGTTGCGCCAATGACGGTCGTAGTTGGCAATGATGTCATCGCATACGATCATGCGGTCAAGGGCATCCTTAACGCCTGTCACCCCGAGCTCCTCGCAGTTTGCTACATATCGCTCGTAGTCGGTTAGCCGTTCATCTGCGTTTGCGTGCTGGTTTACATAGAACGCAGGGACATACTCTTCTTCGTCAGTTAAGAAGACATCGCATATGCTCAGGGCGGAAGTGCCCGTACCCTCGAGCGAGTAAGGCACATAATCGCAGGCGTTTAGGATGCGACGGTGGAGCGCGGTCGCCACCATCTCGTTATAGGGTTCCTGGTTTAGATGCGCACCTGCCTTGTGGAGGATTCGACGGTCACCCTCGCATGTCCAGTACTTTTGAAGATTGCCGTCCGAGGTGTTGTCGGGCTTTGCGGCAGCCGCCTTGCCCTCCGGGGCGAAGGGCGCAATGGTTAGCGAGACATCATCAAAAGCATTATTGAAGAAATTGATATCTTCCCACGCGAGACCGGAGTCTTCGGGCCTAATCCAATACTGGTCGGATAGGGAGAGGCCGAGATTTCGCTGGATGAGTTCGTCGGGAACATCGACTGCGGCTTCTGCAAGCAGGGAGGCTAGCCCAATGCGTGCGAGCGGGATACCGCGGCCGCGCCACCAGATGCGGAAGGAGTCGAGCGATACAGGTTTGCTGGGAGCAAAAACTCCAATAGGGGCGTGGGCACGATCGACGTCGGCGCCGATGTGGGTGAAGTCTTTCCGTGATCTGCTGTAGACCAGCTGGGCGACTTCGTGCGTGCGGTTCATGAGGGTAAATGCGATTTCGCTTTTCCCATGTCCACGACGAGGCCGTCCCCCTCTTTTGGTTGCGGAGCGGAGTCGCGTGTCGACGCTGTCTTTGTCGATGAGCCATACACCAGAAGCCTTGCGGGCCTCAAGTGCTCCGTTTTTTATGAGCTCCTGCACCCTGCGCGGAGTGATGCCGAGCAGCTCGGCTGCTTCCTTTGTAGTCAACATCGCGAAAACCTTCGCCAGAACGAATAGTTTTATATATAGCAATTGTAATTAAAACTATTCGTTCTGGCGAATGGTTTTGAGATTGAGGGCGAACCGACAGAAATGAACGGGGCTGGTACCTGTTGTTGCTGGATTTTGCATATTTGTATAACGCCGTGTGGCCTGTTGCGCCCCGTCCGCAATTCCTTTATCCTTAACAGGCTTCGCGCGAAAGCGCCAAGTGTGCCAGTGTGGCGCAACGGTAGCGCAACTGATTTGTAATCAGTGGGTTGCAGGTTCGATTCCTGTCACTGGCTCCATGAAAGAAATAGCAGGTCAGAGTGTGTTTTTCTCTGGCCTGCTTTCTTTTTAATTCCCACCGTGTGCAATGGGCTGTGCAACGACATGTGCAATAAAAGCCGTTTTAGCATCTTCAATTAAAAACAAATTTCACAATGCCTTCACGCGATTCGAGTTCACGTTAGCTCGATTGACTTGGAATCTGATCAGTTTCGGCGCTCTCTGTCCGATCGGATCGTCCTTTGCGCCTCATGAGCTCTTCGTGGGCTTTGCAACAGAATGCGTTGGGTTTCCGAGTCCCTCTTCTGACCTTACGGCACTCTTTCTCAGCGGTTTCCTGATTTGTAATGGCATGCATGAGTTGCTGCTTGTGTTTGTACGGTCGTCCACAGACGCTGCATGTGAACCATTCTTGGCCGCTTTCGAGCTCCCGTTCGAGCTGGAGTGCAAAGGCTCGTGTCAGGCTACCAGGAATCGTTTCGGTTTCGTTGGGTCTATGGACCAAGAGTATCTGGAGTACTGGGCTATTAATCAGCTCCTTGGGTTTTTCATCTGGGTTTATCGCGAGGTCAATGAAGAGAGCCAAGGTCATTTCAAGGTCCTCGAGTTGGTTTTCGATCCAGACTCGATTTGCTTCCATGGCGATATCGGGGCTAAGGCCGTCTAGGGGCCTAACTTTTAGCTGCATTGCGTACGAAAGCGTTTTGAACACGCTGACGATGACCTCTCTTGATGGACAGGAACCTAAGTAGTTCAGCACTGCATCATATGCGCTTCTTCCAAATGCTGACTTGGAGCATAGAAGGAGCGCGGAGAGCTGCATGAAGGCCAATGTGGTTCGGATGTCATTAACAAGAATGATTTGGGAGTTGCTCGGTCGGATTCCTTTGATAAGATTTGCGATTTCAGTTCCTGCGGAGCAGCGTTTATCCTTGAAATGATTAAAAGGCGAAGGTCCGAGGTTCTCGGCTATTTGTTGGCTTCGCTGCGAATCGTAAAACCCGTCGCGCCAAAGGTTGAGACCATCTCCAACTGGATCGATCGAATAAGCATCATTTTGCTTAAAGCGCTGTTCAACATGGTTTGTTTGGTTGGCATAGGGGGAAACGGGCAGACCGTAGCGTTCAACAAAATCGACTATCGCCCGATTGTTCGATAGATCCAAATTCATCATTGCTCCGGTGGAAAAACCGTCAGGAAGGCCGTAGGCATATCCATTGGCCTTGCAAATGAGGGCGTCGCACTCGGCTCCGTCGATGTCTACGGTGGTTTCTTTGACGCTTGGGAGTGTCCAACGGGTAAGAGACTGAACGGAGCCCGTCGGCGTTGGGATAAGTGGGTCGTACATAGTTGTCCTTTCAAGTAAACAATAGCTGATGAGTTAAACTAAACGACGTAGTTAGAATAACACCGAAGATGCTATAATGAACTTGATAAATCGATTACGGCCGAAAGAGGCACTTATGGACGATTTAACCGAAGGCCAAAAGAAGTGGATCAAAAGGAAGGCGTGGTATAAAAAGCTCGAAGCCGAACCAAAGGTTTATCTCAACCGTAAAGATGTTGAGAGTCTTTTATTTGTTGGTAAGACGAAGGCGATGGCAATAATTCACGCAGCCGGCGGCGTTAACTATGACGGAATTTGGCGACTTGATAAGCAGGATTTAATCGACTACCTAATTTCGAAGGAGTTTGGCGATGTTGCCTAGTTGCTTGAAGTCGCTCGTGCGTGATCTAGGCAAGACGGGCGCGCGAGGTGTTTCGAAAAAGCTCAATGCCGCGCATCAAGTGGAAACCGCTTTTGGGCATGACGAGTACTCTTGTGCGTTTTTGGCCACTGGGGAGTGCTCGATTTACAGCTTGAGCAGGCGTGAACTGATGGGCCTCAAAGATGTTCCTCCGGACAATAAGGAAAATGAGGCGAATTACTGTAGGTATCTTGCAGAGAGAATGCTCTCTGGCAAGACGGAGGATGCTTGGGCTTTGCGTCATAACCCATGCGACGGCAGGCATCGCGATTGTATCGCTGCGGCCCTTCGCTTGAAGGATATAGACGTGGAAATCGATGTTAGCTGGGAGTATTAATCGCAGAGGTGAGTAAGGGGCTGAGAGGCCCCTTTCCTTTTGCCGAATAACGGCAGCGCTTTTATCCATTGACCTGTAGACTAGTGCCGTGTATTGCAATCTGCAAGCAAAAGGGGCTCGATGAATTATTCAGATCTGATCGACGGTGAGGTTACGGCGGGCCAGCTCCAGTCTTTTCTCGTTGAGGGCGAAAGTGTTGCCGTAACGGTTCGAATTCCTAAGAACATGCGCGACATGGCCAAGGAGGCGGCTGAATTGAGTGGTGTCAGCTTTACCTCACTGCTGAAAATGAGCCTCATCGAGCATCTCGCGAAAGGCTACGGAAAATAATGCTGCCGGATTATTATGATAATCAGAATAAGATTCTCAAGGACGGGCTTGTTGAGCATATTGGCAGGGGTGACCGCATCTCAGTCGCGGCGGCCCTGTTTTCCATTTATGGCTATCGAGAACTCAAGGAGCAGCTAAGCAGCTGTGAGTCCTTTCGATTCATATATACCGAGCCAACGTTTCTTAGGGCAAAGGCCGAAAAACAACAGCGCGAGTACTATATCCCGCGCATGGGCCGCGAGAGCAGCATCGGCGGCACGGACCTCGAGATTAAGCTCAAGAACGAGCTCAAGCAGAAAGCCATTGCACGCGAATGTGCCGAGTGGATCAGGCGGAAGGCAGAATTCCACTCGTACAAGGATGCAAATCGTGCAGCTGGCGGTTATCTTGTCGTCGACGGTACCGAGCCTGCGGCGTTCCAGCCTATCGAGGGCCTGACGACGTCCGCCCTGGGCACAACGCCCAGCAAGCAGCTCACCATGACTATGGGTATCCCGGGGGACATGGCGCGCCAGTACCTGTGCCAGTTCAATGCCGCCTGGGATTCGGGCGAGCTTGAGGACGTTACCCAAGCGGTAATCGACTCCATCTCCACCATGTATCGCGAGAACCCACCCGAGCTGGTCTACTACGCAGCGCTCTACCGCATCTTCAGTGAGTTCCTCGAGGACGTCTCGGTGGACGACCTCGCAAAAGAGGGGACCGGCTTCAAGGAGAGCAAGGTCTGGAACCTGCTCTACGATTTCCAGCAGGACGCAGCCCTAGCCATCATCAACAAACTCCAGACCTACAACGGCTGCATCCTCGCAGACAGCGTCGGCCTGGGCAAGACGTTCACCGCGCTCGCGGTCGTCAAGTACTACGAGCTGCTCAACCGCAACGTGCTCGTGCTCTGCCCCAAGCGCCTCTCGGACAACTGGCTCACATACAAAAAGAACTACGTCAACAACCCCATCGCTGCCGATCGCCTGCGCTACGACGTGCTCTACCACACCGACCTGTCCCGTGACAAGGGAATGACGGTCGAGGGCAACGACCTCGAGAAGTTTAACTGGGGCGCCTACGATCTCGTCGTCATCGACGAGTCCCATAACTTCCGCAACGGTGCAGACACCTCGTCCAAGGTCGAGGACGAGACGCAGGGAAATCGCTTTGAGAGGCTCCTCAACAAGGTCATCAAGGACGGGGTCGAGACGAAGGTTCTGATGCTTTCGGCAACCCCCGTCAACAACAGGTTCCGCGACCTGCACAACCAGCTCAAGCTCGCCTATCAGGGCGACCCCGACGCATGGTCGAAAAAGCTCGGACTCGACAAGCCGGTCGATCAGGTATTCCGCGACGCGCAGGCGGCGTTTCGCGACTGGTCGGAGCTGCCCGCGGCCGATAGGACCACGACGGCGCTGACGGATCGGCTCGACTTCAACTTCTTCCAGATTCTTGACCGCGTTACCGTCGCACGCTCGCGCAGACATGTGCAGCGCTACTACGATGTATCCGCGATCGGTCCGTTCCCCAAAAGGCTTAAGCCGGTATCGTTGCGGCCGAGTCTGGCCACCTCGGACGAGGCGGGCACCTACTCGCAGATAGCCGACACGCTCGCCTCGCTCACGCTCGCGGTCTACCTGCCCACGGTCTATCTCCATCCCAGCGCGGCGCCCAAGTACGCCGATGAACATGGTCGCCCTCCCACCAGCGGCCGCGAGCAGGGAATGGTCAAGCTTATGTCCTCCATTCTGCTCAAGCGCCTGGAGAGCTCCGTCTACGCCTTCGGCATCACGCTGGGTAAGATCATCGAGGTCATCGGGCACAATCTAAAGGTTATTGAGGACTATCGCGCCGGCGCGTCCGGCGCGTCGGTCGAGGGCGTCGAGTCCTTTGAGTATGAGGAGGGGGATACCGACTTTACGGTCGGCACCAAGAGCAGGTTCTCGCTCGAGGACATGGACTGGATCAGCTGGGAGCGCGATATGCTCAAGGACCTCGAGGCGCTCGAGGGCATCCGCCAGCTCATCGCTCCCATCGATGCCGAGCATGACGCGAAACTGGCCGAGCTCAGGCGTGTTATCGCGGACAAGGTCGAGAACCCCATAAATCCGGGCAACAAGAAGCTGCTGATCTTTACGGCGTTCGCGGATACGGCGGACTACCTCTACGAGAACATCGGCGCCTACGTCGAGGATCGCTATGGGCTCGAGGTTGCGGAGGTCGCCGGCGGTTCGCAGAGCGCCCGCTGCTCGATCGAGGGCGTCCGCAACGACATGAACGAAGTCATCACCTGCTTCAGCCCGGTATCGAAGGATCGCGACGTCGCGTATCCGAGGCTCAAGGGTAAGGACATCGACGTACTCATCGCGACCGACTGCATCTCCGAGGGCCAGAACCTGCAGGACTGCGACTGCGTCATCAACTACGACATCCACTGGAACCCGGTGCGCATCGTGCAGCGCTTCGGCCGCGTTGACCGTATCGGCTCCAAGAACGCCTGCATCCAGCTCATCAACTTCTGGCCCGATGTTGAGCTCGACGAGTACATCAACCTCAAGGCGCGTGTCGAGAACAAGATGCATGCGCTGGTTATGGCGTCGACGGGCGACGACGACTATATCAACGAGGACGAGAAGGGAGACCTGGAATACCGTCGCCAGCAGCTCGAGCGCATGAAGGAAGAGGTCGTCGACCTGGAGGACGCGCAGGGTGGCATCTCCATCACCGATCTCGGCCTCAACGACTTCCGTATGGACCTGGTCGAGTACCGGAAGGATCATCCCGAGATCGAGAACATTCCATACGGCATCGAGGCAGTCGCTGCCGGCGAAGAGCCGGGCACGATATTTGTACTGCGCAACGCGAACGGCAATATCGACCGACTCTCTGGCAACCCCATCCATCCCTTCTACCTGGTGTACGTTGGCGAGGACGGGTCGATCCTGCATGGCTATGCCGCGCCCAAGGACATCCTGGACGAGATGAGGCGAATCTGTCGAGGCGTCAAGGAGCCGGTCGAGGACCTGTGCCGCGCCTACAATGCCCAGACTAATGACGGGCGCGATATGACAGCTCAGGCGGACCTGCTGGTAAGCGCGATCGGCTCCATCGTCGAGGGCAAAAACGAATCCGATATCGATAGCTTCTTCAGTGGCGGGACGACCGGCTTTTTGGAGAACGACATCGAGGGCATCGACGACTTTGAACTCGTGTGCTTCCTGGTGGTGAAGAGGCCATGCTAGGACTCCCGGCCACGACCGAGGTGGACAGGCGTCTGCCCAAAGAGGCCTTCTACCGCCATATGGAGGTCGACGCCGTCACGCGTCGCGACCTTACGGGCGGCGTGGCGGCAATCACCGTCGCGAACTCCATCAAGCCGGTGACGACCAACATCGCGGACGGCAAGACGGTGCACGAGATCCTCGTGTTAAGGATCGATCCCAAGGGCGAGCGGGTGCCCGAGCGCGCCGTGCGCTTGGTGAGCAGGGCGACGCCCAACAAGGCCGTGATTGTCGACGGCGGGTCCGGCGATATCGCGATTTGCGAGGAGGGCCGTCTGCTGGGAGCGCGAGACGTCGAGCGTCTTGCCTTGAACGGCTTCGACCTTGATATGGTGTGGGATTCCATGCTTGCCCAGGTCGCGCTTGGAGAATTCGATGGTCATAACGTATGGGCGAGAATCGATCGCCGTGAGAAAATAGACAGGCTGCGCGCGGAGGTCTCCGCGCTCGATACCAAGGCCCGCAAGGAACGTCAGATTGTTCGAAAGAACGAGCTGTTTGCACAGATGAAAAAGAAGCAAGCCGAGCTTAGGCGGCTTGAGGAGGAGTAGCAATGATGGAGAAGATCAGCCGGGAGACTTCCGATCTCACGCAAGAGAACATCGCCAAGATCGCCGCGCTCTTCCCCGACGTGGTGACCGAGGCGACGGACGCCGACGGCAACGTCAGACTCGCCATCGACTTCGACGCCCTTCGCGATGACCTCTCCAGCGAAGTCGTGGACGGTCCGCGTGAGCGCTACCAGTTCACCTGGCCCGGCAAGCGCGAGGCCAAGCTCGAGGCACGCCGCCCCATCAAAAGGACCATGCGTCCCTGCCCCGAGAAGTCCAAGGACTGGGATACGACCGAGAACCTCTACATCGAGGGCGATAACCTCGAGGCGCTCAAAATCATGCGCGAAACCTACGCCGGCAAAATTAAGCTTATTTACATCGATCCACCCTACAACACGGGTAACGACTTCATCTATGATGACGATTTCTCTAAGACCAAAGCCGAATACGATGCCGAGAGCGGTGATTTTGATGAGGAGGGCGGACGCTTGGTCTCGAATCCCGAGTCAAACGGTCGCTTCCATTCCGACTGGTGCTCGATGATGTATCCCAGGCTGCTGCTGGCAAGAGACTTGCTTTCCGATGATGGTTCGATTTTGATCAGCATAGACGCTAACGAGGTGAAGAACCTTCGAGCAATATGTGACGAGGTGTTTGGGGCGTACTGCTTTAAGAACTGTATCGCAGTTCGTAGAGGCATTAAAAACGTGCAGGCACAATTTGACGATATTGCATCATTGTCGCAAGGACATGAGTACATGCTTCTATATTCCAAAAAAGGTGACACCCGGTTTTCGAAACTAATGATGTCTCATGGCGGAAAACCCGGAAAATGGGATACTTTTTGGCGTGGAACAGACCGTCCGACAATGCGTTATGAGCTGTTCGGAGAAACTCCGGCCAAAGGCCAATGGCGCTGGGAGCGCGGTCGAGCGTACGAGGCGGCGGATAATTACAAAAGCTATCTTTCTAAATGTGCTAGCGGTATAACGCTGGATGAGTACTACTTGGATCATCTAACAGCGACGAACGAAAAGCTCAACTTTGTTCGAAAAAATGATGAGGGAACCGTTCAATACTATGTTCCGCCATCGACGGGAAAGCTTCTAAGCGACAACTGGATGGATTTGACTCTTAGCGGGAGCGAAACGGGGGTATTTGATACCGAAAAGAGCGTTGCGATTATCGAGCGGTCGGTTTCTTGGTTGACAGATGCCGACTCGATTGTTCTGGATTTTTTCTCCGGATCGGCGACGACTGCCCATGCAGTTATGTGTTGCAATGAAAAGGACGCGGGGAGACGTCGATTCATAATGGTTCAGCTTCCCGAGGAATGCGATGCCAGTTCGGCGGCTCGACGCGAAGGCTTTTCTAATATCTGTGAAATCGGCGAAGAGCGCATCCGCCACGCAGGTGAGACAATTAAGGGTGAAATCGACAAGGACAATAAGCAGCTCGAGCTCGGCACTGAGCCCAAACCCATGCCCGATATCGGCTTCCGCGTGTTACGCGTAGACGACTCGTGTCTCAAAGATGAGTATGCCGCGCCGGATCAGTACGACCAGGCCCAACTCGACCTCTTCTCCGACAACGCCGCCGAAGGCGCTGCGCCGCTTGACCTACTCTTTCAGGTTCTTCCTGCATTTCGCATTGAGTACTCCGCAAAGATTGTGGAGCGCGAACTCGGCGGCAAGGCGTGCTTCGACGTCAACGACGGCCAGCTTATCGCTTGCTTCGACGAGGACATCGATACCGAGGCATTGGAGGCCATCGCCAAGGAACGCCCGTTCTACGCCGTCTTCCGCGACGCATGCTTCTCCAACGACGCCGCCGTGGCAAACCTCGAGGAGCTCTTCAAAACCTTCAGCTCTGACACCATCCGCAAGGTGATCTAGGAGATCCGGATGCAGTTCAAGTTTAAAATCCAGCCGTATCAGACTGAGGCTGCTCGTGCGGTGACCGATGTCTTTGCCGGTCAGCCCAACTCTGGCGCCTCGCTCTATCTGCGTGATCTTGGCCGTACGATGGGCGGTGACGGCACCGCGGCGCTGCCGGGCTTTGAGACGCAGGTCCAGGCATCCGAGGGCTATGCGAATGCTCCGATTGCCCTTGGCTCCGCTACGCTGCTCGAGAACGTTCACAAGGTGCAGCGCCGTAATCGCATCGTCGAGTCTTCGTCGCTTGCTGCTGGCCCCGCCCCGGTAAACCTTGATGTGGAGATGGAGACGGGCACGGGCAAGACCTACGTCTATACCAAGACCATGCTCGAGCTCAACCGCCTCTATGGTTGGACCAAGTTCATCATCGTGGTGCCCTCGGTCGCCATCCGCGAGGGCGTCTACAAATCGCTCAAGAATACCGAGCAGCACTTTTTTGAGCAGTACGGCAAGGCCATCCGCTACTTTGTCTACAACAGCAGCCGTCTGGGTGACATCGACCGCTTCTCGGCAAGTTCCGATATCAACGTTATGGTCATCAACATGCAGGCGTTCAACACGTCCATGAAGGAGGGCGGGCGTTCCAAGGAGGCCCGCATCATGTACTCCGAGCGCGACGAGTTCGCAAGCCGTCGCCCCATCGACGTAATCGCCGCCAACAACCCCATCGTTATCCTTGACGAGCCGCAGAAGATGGGCGGCAAGGCCACCCAGGCAGGCATCGCCCGCTTCCGCCCCATCGCGTGCCTCAACTATTCGGCGACGCATCGCGACCGCCACGACGCCGTCTACGTGCTGGACGCGCTCGACGCATTCAACCAGCGCCTGGTCAAGCGCATCGAGGTCAAGGGCTTCGAGCTCAAGAACATGCGCGGTACCGACGGTTACCTATACCTTCAGGACATCAAGATCTCCAAGAACAAGCCGCCCCAGGCGGTCATCGAGTTCAAGAGACTCAACGCCTCCGGCTCTATCTCCAAGCGTGCGCAGGGTTTCTACGAGCAGGACGACATCTATCCGGCGTCCGGCGAGCTCGAGGCGTACCGCGACGGGTTCACCGTGTCCGAGATCGTCTTGGACAGCGACGCCCAGCTGGGCTACGTCAAGTTCCTCAATGGCATCGAGCTGCGGCGCGGCGACGTCTACGGCGATTCTTCAGATCGCGACATGCGCCGCGTGCAGATCCGCGAGACCATCAAGAGCCATCTGGAGAAGGAGGAAGCGCTTTTCGCACGCGGCATCAAGTGCCTGTCGCTCTTCTTTATCGATGAAGTCGCCAAGTACCGCGTGTACGATGACGACGGCGAGGAGGGCCTGGGCGAGTATGGCCGTATCTTTGAGGAGGAATATGCGCGCGCCATCGATGAGTACGGCCGCGGGCAGCAGAACCTCGACGCCTCGCTCGATGCGGGTCTCGGGGAGGTGCGTCGCCGCTATCTTGAGTGGTTGCGCGGCATCGACGTCCATGCGACGCACAAGGGATACTTCTCCATCGACAAGAAGGGGCATTCGGTTAACTCCAAGCTCAAGCGCGGCAGCGATGAGTCCGATGACGAGAGCGCCTACGACCTCATCCTCAAGGACAAGGAGCGCCTGCTGTCTTTCGATGAGCCCACGCGCTTCATCTTTAGCCACTCCGCCCTGCGCGAGGGCTGGGACAACCCCAACGTGTTCCAGATCTGCACACTCAAGCACTCCGACTCCGAGACCGGCAAGCGCCAGGAGGTGGGCCGCGGCCTGCGCCTGTGCGTGAACCGGGACGGCGAGCGCCAGGACCTGGAGGCGTTGGGCGAGCAGGAGGTGCAGCGCGTCAACACGCTCACCGTCGTCGCCAGCGAGAGCTACAGCGATTTCACAAAGGCCCTGCAAGAGGATACGAAAAGCGCGCTTCGCAAGCGCCCCAAAGCGGTCACGGAGGAGTTCCTCAAGGGCTTTGTCGTCCAGGCGGACGAGGAAAAGACCTATGCGCTCACGCAGGAAGACGCGCACGATGTCTACTTCGCGCTCGTGCAGCACGGCCTCATCGATCGCGAGGGCGTACCTACGCAAAAGTTCAAGGAATCGGGCCTCACGTCCGTTACCGACGACGACCTGCCCGAGCACCTCTATGCCTATCGCAAGGATATCGAGGCACTGGTGAAGAGCGTCTACGACGAGCATGCGCTTGACGACTACATCCGCAACGGCAACGAGCCCAAGGTTCGCGAGAACCCGCTCAACGCCAACTTCGCGCGCGCCGAGTTCCAAGAACTATGGAATAAGATCAACTCCAAGCACTCCTATACTGTCGACTTTGATGACGAGGAGCTGCGCGCCAAGGCCATCGACCGCATTAACCGCGAGCTGTTCGTGGCGAAGGCGTCTTACGTCATGACGACCGCCGCGCAGCGTTCGACCCAGACGCGGGAGAACCTCGAACGCGGCGAGTCGTTCGGCGATGCCACGAGGCGCGACTACGAGGTGGGCGAGGATGTCTCGGGCGTTACGTACGACCTGCTGGGCGAAGTCGCAACCGCGGCACGCATCACGCGCAGGAGCGCGGCGGCGATCCTCAAGGGCATAGCCCCCGTCAAGTTCCGCATGTTCCGCGATAACCCCGAGGAGTTTATCGCCAAGGTCTCCCGTTGCATCCTGGCCGAGAAGGCGACGATGGTGGTGGACCACATCACGTACCATAAGCTCGACGAGCGGTACGATTCAACAATCTTCGCCGAGCGCATGCCCGAGAACGTCGGCCGGGCGCTGGAGACGAGCCGCTGCATCCAGGACTACGTGTTCTGGGATTCCGAGGGCGAGCGCGATTTCGCACGGGACCTCGATTCTGCTGAGGGCAAGGTCGCGGTCTACGCCAAGCTCCCACGGTCCTTTAAGATCCCGACGCCGGTGGGCAGCTACGCGCCCGACTGGGCCATCGCATTCGAGAAGGGGAGCGTGCGCCACGTGTTCTTCGTCGCGGAGACCAAGGGCAGTATGGACAGTCTCACGCTGCGCGACATCGAGCGCGGCAAGATTGCCTGTGCCCGCAAGCTCTTCAATGAGTTCTCGGACGAGGACGTGCGCTATGACGTGGTGCACAGCTACGAGGATCTGCTGACCGTGATCCAGGGAACGGAATAGGCCTTATTCTTACCCGCATGGTCTTTGATGGGAATAAACTGAAAGCCGGAGCCTGGTCCAGCCAGGTTCCGGCTTTTTTCTGCGAGCAGCCCTCCTATCTGGACGGGTGTTCTTTGCTCCAAGTCGCGCGACAAGAATTGCTGCAGAATGAACGCTCGCCCCCTTGGGTTCCAGACAGCACTGTTCGCATACAGCGTTTACACGTCAAGAGGTAATGGTCCGGATGGTTCCTGGCGAGCAACCACATGGCTTCCAACATGTTGCGCGGTTTCTGCTCCGGGGCGATTTCGGCCATCTTCACGCCCGAATATGCGACGCGGGGCTGGAAGAGCCTCCCGTCTACCGCCTGAAGCATCCGGTTCGCTATCTGCATCTGATCATCTATGGCTTTGCCGCCTATGTTTGAGCTGACAACCAGATACCACCACTTGTTTTCCTCCGGGTGGTTCTTTCTGTTGTCGAACCTACCGTCAGCCTGCGCTGCCTCGACCGACGTTAGAAACTTGACGAACTCATTCCCGTCGCCTTTTAGATGGTGATCAATGACTGCCTGTGTAAACGACTTCTTGATGTCAGTGAGGCTGTTGTAGAGGGGCCAGATTTTTTGAGCGTCAAAGGTCACATCGTTAATCAGCAGGTTTCCGGTTCGGTAAAACGGATTGAACGCTATGGGTATCGCATAGCAGGTGGCGGAGCCCATGTTAAACCGCTCTTTCAGGCTTGCCGGCTCGACCTTGCGGAACCGAGCGGTCTCCAGAATTGTTTTGGGGTCCGCTCCGGTTCTGCATAACCCGCCGATGCGAAGGACTATTGAAAGCAGGTTCCTGGCAAAAATCCAGTCATGCAGCGGTTCGATGACGGCACGGAACTGAGAATCCAGATAGGAGAGGTCACCGGCATTGACGAAATCGAACTCATCGATAAGCTCGCGAGCGGCCTTCTTCGCCGTTCGGCCGACCTCTTTATAGCCCATGCCGTCAACTTCGGCGGGATTGGCATATGGATCGAAAAAGCACTCCGAGAGCAGGCCGTCTAAATCGGACGGAACGAGATCTATTCCACGTTCGATGCCTTGCTGAAGTCGACTGGGCAGATAGGTGCGATTGGCGAGATCATCTTTCGAAATGTACATGGGCCCGAGATTGCGGGCTGCCAGGACTAATGATTTCGCATCCCTTGCCATCAGGAGCTCATTGAAAGTGTCGGGGTTAATCGGGGGATAGGCGCTTCCCAGCTCATCGACCGCCTGAATCCTGATAAGGACATGCATCCCCAGCTTCTTGTCCTTTGCGATAAAGATATGATGGCTGCCCATATAGTCCTCCTGATAAAGCTAACGAAATTAGTATAACAGCGCAGTCGGGAAATAATAAGCAATTATGTGTCTCTTATGATGGAAAACGGAATAAACAAGCAAATAAAGCTAACGTCGTAAACTAGACAGCGTAGTCAGAGTATTTTTACGGAGGTACAGATGAACGCTTCGAATCGTTCCGCTGTCTACGCGCGGCCTTTCCATACGCGCGAGGCTGCTGCTTGGCTCGGCCTGTCGGAACGCAGCGTGCTTGAGCTCGCGCGCAAGGGCATCCTGCAAGGCAAGAAGGTCGGTCATGTCTGGTTGTTCAGCCAGGAGGCTGTCGCCAAGCTCGCCGGCGTCCCCATCGACGAATAGCTGTACTCATGCCTACCGGTCGGTTTGTGGAAATAGACGAAACCGAGATCCTCTACTCTCGCTCGTGCCATACCCCTTTGATGACCGATGACCTGGTCGGCTGGATGATGTATGCGATTTGCTGGATTCAGGCAAATTGCAAAAACCGGCGAACGATGGAGGGGTTGCACAAGGCGGTAATCGCCCTAGCTAAAGGCGCTGTGGTGGGCAGCAGGCTGGACAATGGCGCGCAATATGCGTCGCTCTCAATTTCACAGCTCGAAAAAGCGCTCGGCATCACCCGAAAGACCGCCATCAAATACCTCAACTATTTGACCTTGACCGGTGAGTATCTGAGCCTGAAGAAGGAAGGCGTCGAACCATTGTTGCGCAAACTGCAAATTGGAAAAAGCAAACAACAGGCTTCCTGCTATGAGTATATTTGGCCTCGGTCTGGCGAATTGGATCTCGTGACAGGTCGGACTGGTGGAGGAAAACAAAGGGTTTCTACACCGGTTGATTATTGCCGAACTGGTGGAGAAAATGAGTTAGCTAGTGGAGAAGGCGCCTTAACTGGTGTGGAAACGTGGGCAATTACTACACCCTCTAATTCAACTAATAAAACTAATAGCAGCGAGACCGAGGATGCTCACTACCTTTCTTTTCTGGAACTGTTCGAAAAAGGCCCGGGAGCCAAAGAAAAGGAAACTCGCCGGGAATACGACAGCCTTCGGATTCAGGGATGGAGCTCCACCGAGATTGCTGATGCGGTGAAGCGTCAGGCGGACGATAACGTCTCAAGGGGACGGAAGCCATACCTGTATCCATATGCCTTCCTAACAAGTAAAGAAATCTCGCGGTGGCTCGTTCACGCTCCTGGGCCCGTTATTGGCCGAGCCGGGGTCTACCGCAATAGTTGCGGAAGCTGGTGCCACGTCTCCGCTGCCGGTTTTGAGGAGCCGTTAGGGCCTCCGTCGATGACTGAAGCGGAGGCGCTGAGCATCTATGAGCAATTACACCAATAGGAGGAATTAGGATGAAAGACCATGAGATTTACGACAAGGCCGCCGAGAGTTCGATTTTGTCCGCCATGATGGGCGGCACTGAGGTGGCGGCGGAGCTGGGTGCCGTTCTCGAGGCAGGTGACTTCTATATTCCACGCAACCAAATCTTGTTTACCGCTATCAAGCAACTTGCCGATGCCGGTATGCCGACCGACTTCGTTGCGGTGATTGACAAGCTTGGGATGACCGGAAATCTAGAGAAGGCAGGCGGGGATTCCTATGTGCTTGAGGTCGCCGGAGATTATCTTAGCTATGTGCATTACCCCCATTACGTCAAAATTCTTAAACGGCATTCGTTGAGGCGGAGCCTGACTGCTGCTGCGCAGCGAATCAGGGACCTTGCCGTTAGCGAGGGCTCCAGCGAAGAGGAACTGGCGGATCGGGCGGAGGCGATATTGGGGGAAGTGACAACGAGGGCTATTCCTAACGGTTCCCACAGTCTCGCGGAAGTCACCGAGCAGGTCCATATGGATATGGTCGCCAGGCATGCCGGCACGAGGGACCCCGATTGCATACATTTCGGGATCGGGGCGCTTGATGGGCTTTTTCCCGATGGAATCAAGCCTGGGCAGCTGGTCGTGGTCGGCGCAAGGCCTTCTGTGGGTAAAACGGCGTTTGCGGTGTTTTGCGGAGCAGAATTTGCAAAACAGGGCAGACGCGTTGCAATTTATTCAGAGGAAATGTCAAACGAGGAGATAACGTACCGGCTGTTTTCCCTGGAGTCGAGCATCTCTTCAAGTACGCTTTCCTCCGGATCATATGCCGGCCTCCAAGAACAATTGATAGCGGAAGCGCGTGATCGCTTGGTTGGTTTTCCCATTATATTGAACGATGAGCCTGGAATGACTGTCTCCAGGATGCAGGCTCAATGTCGACGAAAGGTGATTGACGGGAAGGCGCCTGAGGTCATCATTGTTGACTATCTCCAGCTTCTTCAATCGTCGGCGAAGGGGGCAGGCAGATACCAAGAGGTATCGGAGCTATCGCGTGCACTCAAATTGATGGCTCGTGAACTGCACGTGCCCGTGATAGCGCTTGCCCAGCTTTCACGACAGTCCGAGCAGCGCCCGGATAGGCGCCCGATGATGTCGGACCTTAGGGATTCCGGATCTATCGAGCAGGACGCAGATGTAGTCCTGCTGCTTGACGCGTCTGCCACAGTGGGAGAGGCAAGCCGCCCGGAACGTCCCGATTGGGGCAAGCGAAGGGTGATCGTGGCCAAGCACCGCAACGGGCCGGTCGGAGAGGTCGACCTGAATTTCTCGCCTTCAACTTGCACATTCGCAGATTAACATCGTAATAGGAGAGAGCAAACGCGCCATTCGGTCGTAAAGTTTTTGCCGAATGACGCGTTCTTGTTGATATGTCCAGACGCTGATGCGTCTGGCGGTGGCAATGATAATCGGCGCTTATAGAAACCCTGTAACGGCGTCGACTTAACGACTGGAAGGGCGGCGGATGAAGACCTATAACCTGGACACCATCAAGAAGGTCCCCTTGCGCGAGGTGTGGCCGCATGAGGCCCACGACTTCACCAAGTGGCTGGCCGAGGAGCAGAACCTCGCAACCCTCGGGACGGCGGTCGGAATCGAGCTCGAGCTCATAGAGACGGAGTCCTCGGTCGGATCGTTCAACGTGGACATCTACGCGCAGGAGTCCGGTACGGGCCGCAAGGTGATCATCGAGAACCAGCTCGAGGACACCAACCACGACCACCTCGGCAAGGTGATCACGTATGCCGCCGGCAAGGGCGCCGAGGTCGTCATCTGGGTCGTGGCGCACGCCCGCGACGAGCACCGCCAGGCCATCGAGTGGCTCAACCAGCACACCGACAGCGACTTCGGGTTCTTCCTGGTCGAGGTCGAGCTCTGGAAGATCGGGGACTCCCTGCCCGCCCCGCGCTTCGGCGTGGTCGAGCAGCCGAACGAGTGGACCAAGACCGTGAAGCTCTCCGAGGGGCTCAGCGAGACCGAAAAGGTCAAGCTGGCGTACTGGACGGCCTACCGCGATGTGGCGGGCGGCCATCCGGAGTTCCTCAAGGAGTTCAGCCCGCAGAAGCCCAGCAAGGACCATTGGTCGACGCTTCGCCTGGGGGTCTCGGCATACCATCTCGCCCCGCTCATCGATACGCAAAAGGGCCGCACGGGCATCGAGCTGTACGTGGACGACGACAAGGAGATCGGGCACCGCGCCATCGCCAACAGCGGGGTCTTCGAGGAGCACCTCGGGCTGACGGCGGTGACCTTCGATGCGAAAAAGGCATCGGGGCTGCGCTTCTACAAGGCGGGCCACCCCATCAAGGGCCACCAGGACGCATGGCCGGGGTACATCGAGGAACAGCTCGGATGGGCCATCGAGATGAAAAAGGTAATCGCGGAGATCGAGCTCTAGAAAACGCCCCGGCAGTTCAAAATTGCCGGGGCGTTCTCTATTGAATATCGGGGCCAGGTCTATCCTTGTGCGGTCGCTTTGGCGTCGTTATCCGTGATGCAATCGACAAGATTTCCGGCAAGGCGGTCAACTTGGCCTGCGGCGAATTCGACGACTCTCTCTGGGTCTTGGATATCGCCGCGTGAGGCGGCGACGAGCGTTGCCGCGAGCCCCCTCATCTCGTGGCTGATATCGAAGATCCGATTCTGTTCGAGCTCGGTCATGAAAATGCTCCTCAACGGTAGGGATATTGGTCTATAGTATAGAACATACGTTCGCACTATGGGGGGTCGTATTGTTCAAGAAGCATTCGCTGGCCGGGACGTGTGGGATACCGGTAGAGGAGCGTCGTATCTATATCGACGTTGATACCAAGGGGTCCGTCAATTTCAACCATGGGCCGGCGGATCCCCGGGTGATCCACTGGCCCGACGGCCGGTCGTGGACAGTCGAGTCTATTTATGACAGGCGGGAATATGGTCGCGCGATTTTCGGCAACCTTTGTGTCGAGGTCGGCGTCTGCATCGCGAAACAGCGCAAAACCATCTGGTGGGAGGGCGGCAGATGGTTCGTGGCCAAGGGTTCTGGTATGGCGGCGGTTCATATATGAGCTCGGCGCAAGCGGTTTTTACAGGTGAATGCACCGTTCGCTCGGTGGGTCCCGACCATGACCGCCGCGCCCATAAGCAGTATGTCGATGTCATGGTGATGGTGACGAGCTCGGGCGAGGTTCGTCCGTTCGCGGTCGATTGGCCCGACGGCAGGCGGTTTCCAATCGACGAGATTCTGAAAGTCTCTCTTCCTGGCCCCGTGTTGAACGGAAGCAGTAATCAGCAGTATGCGGTCAGGTTCGGTCGATGGAAGACAATCCTGTACCTTGAGAGGGCGATCGTCCATGATCGCCTTGAATCGAGCCGCTGGTGGGTCTGGGCCTTCGATTCGGCGGAGATCAAGAATCCGGTTTGATAGCCCGCACCCGGTTCGCGTGTTGGGATCCTCGTTTTACCTTGAAGACGGTCATTTCCTTTTAGGTCCGCCGAAGGCGGGCCTTTTTGTTGCCGATAGGCGGCATACGCCGTCGTATGGCCACGGCTTCGCGGCCGGGTGGCACCTCCGCTACGCCGCGTCAAGGGGGCCCATGAGACCCCGCACAAACCTCCGCTCCGCTCCGGTTGGTGGAGGTCGTCATGGACCTCCCTTGACCCGTCTTCGCTCCGGTGCGGCTTTGCAGGGAGCAAAGCCGACGACGACGCGCGGCGTCGCCATTCGGCTTTGCCCGCAGGGGCGAGATGTTGAGGGCAGGTTGCCCGGAACGGAGGAAGACATGCAGCAGCTGATGACCGAGGAAATCGCCAAGATGGTGCCGAGGCTCTACGAGCAGGACGGGGCGGAGGACCCCACAGTCTACGCCCACTACTTCTCGTGCGTGAACGGATGGGACTGGTGGCTGCTCGAGTTCGACGGAACGGACGAGGCGTTCGGCCTCGTCGAGGGCTACGACGACGAGCTCGGCTACTTCAGCATCAAGGAGATGGCCGAGCTGAACCGCCAGATGGGGTTCGCCGCCGTCGAGCGCGACGAGCACTTCTCCCCGAGGCCGCTCAGCGCCGTCAGGAGGAGGTAGCCGCATGGTCACGGTCGAGTTCGACTCCATGGGCGAGGCAGTCCGCCTCGCCCTCGTGGCCGATGAGTACGCGGGCGGCGGCCTGGCCGTCCTCCTCCTCGACGCCACGGACCCGCGCTCCGAGGGCTACATGGCCGAGTGGGGCGCGCTCACGGCGAACGTGCCGGCGGCGGCCGAGTGGTGCCGCGGACGCGGCAACATCGCCATCGACGCCGACGTGCCCGCGGCGCTCCTCGAGGCGCTCGAGGCCGCCGGCTTGCTCCACATGGCCGGCCGCTCGGCAGCGTCCGGGATGGCCCGCTACCCGCTTGCCACGGTCGCCGGGCACGCCCTCGCCGACATGGGCGGCCTGCCCGAGACCCTCGAGGAGGCTCTCGGCTCGACAGTCGTCGTCGAGCACGAGTCGGGCGGCGACGGCGGCGCGTTCGAGGTGGGGACCGCGCCGGCCGGATCGGCCGAGCTCGAGCGACTCATCGCCGCCGCGAGGTCCGAAGCCGACGCGTTGGCGGGCGCCGGCGGATGGGCTGCCGTCCGGGTCGGTTTCGGGGATGCCGAGACCATCGACTGCGAGACGGGTCGGACGGTCTACGTCGCGGGGTGAAATAGGAGGAGAGCGCAAGCGCGGTCCGGATGGGCCGCGCTTTTCTTTTCTCCGGGATGCGGAACTCCCACCGTCCAAGCGCCTTGGACGGTGGGAGCAGGATAAGGGCGCGCTACGGGCGCCCGGGATTTTGCGGCGCAACTCGGCGTGCCGAGTTCGTTTCCGCTGGCAGCGTGGGCAGATAAACCGAAAGACTGCCGCGGCCCGCCGTCATACGCGCCTCGCGAGCCGTATGACGGCGATCGGTTTTCGCAGGCAGGGCCGTATGACGCCTCAGAACCCGTCGGGCGCGGCGGACGCCTTGCGCTTCCTGCCGCCGGACGGCGACCCCTTGGGCTTTTTCGGCTTCTCCGGGATGCGCCAGACCGGTGCCGGGGAGGTGTTCCGGACCTCCCCCTCGAGCGCCCGCGCGAGCAGCGCGCCCTCGGCCTCCGGCGACGTCATGCCGAGCAGCGGCCCCAGGAACGTCTCGGTGATGTCGCGGCTGGCGAGCGCCATCGGGCCCTCCGCGTCGATCACGAGCGCGCCGTTCTCGCGCGCGCTCCAGGCCATGAGCTCCGACGGGGTGATCAGCGGCCGGCGCGCCACGGAGAACGACTTGCCGGACGAGGAGCTCTGCGTCCCCTTGGTGGAGCTCTGCCCGGTCGTCTTGACGCTGTAGTCGCCGAGGCGCTTGCTGATTTCCTCCGCCTCGTCGACGGACTCTACCGAGAGGACGACCTGGGTGCCGAGCAGCGCCAGCAGCGCGTCCGACTCCGCCCTGGAGTAGCCGCACCGCGCCTCGAGCAGATGGGTGTTCTGGAGCACGAAGACGACGTGCAGCCCGATGCTGCGGACCTCTGCAAGGTCGCCGAGGAGCCTGGGGATCTTGGGGATCCCGGACCCCTCGTCGATGGCGAGCAGGGTCTCCGCCGGCAGCCTGCCGCCTGACAGGCGCGCGGTCTCGCGCAGCGCCGACAGCGCCTGGGAGAAGATGCACGAGACGAGCGCGCCGCGGTCGCCGCGGTCCGTCGCGCTGGCGATGTAGAGGACGGTGGGCCTGCGCCCGACCGATGCGAGGTCGACCTCGCCGTCCCGGAGCATGCGGCTGACGTCGTCGTCGCAGAAGGACATGAGGTAGTTGCGCGCGGTGGAGACGAGGGCCTCGCCCCCGCCGCCGTTCGACGAGGCGACGAGGAGGAACTGGCGCGCCGGGTTTCCCGCCGGCAGGTCCGCGGCGAGCTCCTCCAGCGACTTTACCGCGCTCTTCCCGTCGCGGGGCTCCAGGAGCGCGAGCACGGTCGATAGGTTCCGGGCACCGTCGGGGATCCGCCCGTCCGCTATCGCGAGCAGGCAGAGGCCGGTCAACAGGTTGCGGCTGGCGTCCGTGAAGAACCTCTGGCCGGAGGAGAAGGCGTCGGGCACGATGGCCGCCGATAGCTCGCGGAGCTCGGCCACGGCACCTGCGACGCCCTCGGTCCCGAGTGCCGCTATGGCGCGGTCGAGGGGATTGAACCTCGCCGACTTGACGGGCTCGTCGAGCCGGATGGCGACGACCTCCATCCCAGCCCTCCTGGCGAGCGGCTCGGTCCATGCGCGAATCTCGGACTTCGGGTCGTGGACGATGACGGACGTTGGGATCCCGCGGGCGTTGCGGTCGATCGCCGCGACGATCGAGGGTGCCGTCGCGCGTCTGCTTTTGCCGGCGCCACTGCCCGCCCTTATGAGGCAGTGGACGGCGGGGACCATCGCGATCCCGCCGCCGATGCAGCCGGCCGCCACGAGCCCCTCCGCGGCGGCCTTCCCGTCCCAAGGAGGGCAGCGCCTCGCGACCCTGGAGGGCCTCGACTCGAGCCAGGCGTCCCCGTGCGTGCGCGTGGGCGCGCGGTCGCCGGCGAACGTTCCGTCGTGGAGCCTCGCCCATGAACGGCCCCAAGAAATGAATCCGAGCGCGAGGACGGAGGCCGCGACGAGGGCGAGTGCCGCGAGCAGCTCGCCCGCCTGGCCCGACGCCGACGCGTCGGCGGCCGCCTCGAGGGGGCCGCGGAAGACGCAGGCGGGCTCGGGGCCCGGGTCGGCCGTGGGCAGCCGCAGCAGGACGGAGAGGCCCGAGATGAGGGATAGAGTCCACCACCTGGCGTAGTCCCAGGCGCTGGCGGTCGCGGCGCAAGCTATGACGGCGGCGACGCCGTGGGCCGCGAGCGTGCCGGCGAGTTCCTTTTTCATGTCGCGGTTGAAGGATTTCGGTTTCATCTCGTGATCGTCCTCTCTATCCTGTTTGCTATCTTCAGCGCGGGGACGCTCGACGGCCTGGTGCCGCCGGAGGCGAGGATCCTCAGGGTCGCGGCGATGAGTCTCAGCGCCCTCTCGCCGGCCTCGTCTCCCATGTCGCGTCCTCTGGCGTCCCGTGTGGCTTCCCTGGCGACCAGGGTCGCCATCGCGGCGGCGCGCCCTAGGGCGGTGCCTGCCGACGGGGCGCGCCTGAATGCCCGGTCCGCCGTGGGACACCCCCTGAGGTCTGCCGGCTCGAGGGTCCGGCCGCGCGCGGCCTTTCGCGTGATCCTTTCGAGGCGCGTCTTCGGGATGCAGGCCCGGGCCTCGGTGACGAGTCCGGCTTCCCGCCGTCTCTCCGTCGCGGGGCCGGTTTGGGGCGCGGCGCGTCGCGTCGGCACCTCCTCGCGAGCCGGCATTCTGTCTGGGACTATGACCCGAAGCGCCGCGTTCTCGCACCGGAGGCCGAGGTCGGCAGCTGCCTTGCGGACGTAGACATCCCGCGCCCCACCGGTCAGGCACTTGAGGTCGGCGCACCTCTCGACCGCCTTCCTGTGGCGCTCCAGTGCGCCGGCGAGTGCGGGGGAGTCGGACGCCGCCCGGCCGAGGGCCTCCCTCAACGCGGCGGAGGCCTCCGGGTGGAAACGCCTGAGGTGGGCGGCCTCGATCCTTCCG
>CATZRJ010000006.1 GCA_958423535.1 uncultured Collinsella sp. | reverse complement strand
GCCAATTCCGCCACTCGGGCACGTAATGCGTGAGTTAGTTTATCACAGCTTTCTGCCGATTAGTCCGAAAATGGAACTTCGAGCATTTCGATGAGTTCGACCGTGCGGAGCATCTCGCGCTGACGGCATCCGCGACCGTCGACCGAGGCCTCGCCCATCTGGTTATCGTAGGGGTCCTCGCGCATGCCGTTAAAGACAGGTTCAAACCCCGCCTGGAACCGACAGTTTGCCACCATGCGCCACGGATCGAGATTGCCAAAGTAGTGACGACGACGCCACTCCTCCCCCATCCTGCGCGCCGAGGAACCAAACGATACGTCGGCGTTAAGCCAACCGGTCTGTGGCGTATAGAACTCAGCCCAATCGTGCGGCCCCACCGAATCGGGCGCAACATACAGGCCGCTCTGCCAACGGGCAGGCACGCCCGCGATGCGGCACATGGTGATAAACGTGAGCGCCATAACGCCGCAATCGCCGCGGAGCGAGTGTGCACAGTCATCGGCAATAGATCCCAAAAGCAGGTACGGTGGCTGATAGCGATAGTCGATATGCCGTGTCAGGTAATCATAGATAGCACGAGCGCGATCGAGCGGATCCTCGAGCCCGTCAATAACACGCTCCGTCAACTGTCGCAGGTACGGCGTAAACGCAATGTGCGGACGGTCCTCGGAAGTATCCTCGGGCAGCGGCGTGTCCATGCACGTATGCGATGGGAGCGCGCCACCATAGATATCGCAATAGGCGGCATCGATGTGATAGCGATAGGTCACCGAGAATGAATGTTCAGTCGAAGATGTCCAAGAGGCAGTACGAGCCGAAACGTTTTCAGAGGCAACAGTACCCTCCGACGTCATATCGAGAACCTCGATATGAGACTGTTGACGACAGGCGGCGGCAACGGGAAGCCACGCGCGAACGGTCTCCCCCTCCAAAGCACCGGGGACAGACACACATGCCTTAAGTGTGATAGTGCGAGACAGCCCGCCCTGCGTCTCCATCTCCTCGAGCATCTGGTTGCGCAGCGCAATTCCATCCGTAGAATCGGGACGCAGACCCGGAACCTCCTTGGGATACACACGCAAAGAATCAAGGAAGTTGTCGAGAACGAACAGTTCACCATCGATAAAGCGCCAATCGATACGCTTGCGGTCAATCAGGTCGTCAAACTGCTCATCGGTAAACGCGGGCCACTCCTCGCGAATCATCTTGATGGCCCGATCACGCGACACCGAAAAATGAAGCGGCGTCTCGATCATGCGATACCGCTCGGCGCGAACGCAGGCAGCCAGCGAAGGCTCAGGGTTCTGCTCCAAAAGGCGATCGCAGGCGGCAACAGCCTGCGTCAAATACCCGGCATCCTTAAGACGAAGAATCTCGGGCGGCAGTCCAATATCGAGATGACGAAAGTCATCACAGCAAACATCAACAGAGCAGCCAACAGGATCCTCGTCAATAACCTTCCCATCAGCAGGCGACACGTTAATTACAGCCATACCAAAACTCCAAGTCACTAGAACCCTTGAAGCCCATTGTACCGAGATAAAAAGAAAGCCCCAACAAAGGAGCCATCAACACCGCCGAACGGTAGTCAAATAAATAATTCAGCCCAGTAACCCTGCGGCGTTAAACAAAGGAAGCCCCGTCCCCCGGAACTGTTTCCTTGGCGCGACTTCTGGCGAAGCCAGGTGAGCGCAAAGGAAACAGCGTAGGGAGACGGGGCTTCCGGTGGGAAGTTTAGCGACGCTTACGCCTTGTTGACGGAGCCAAACTCCTCCATGAGCTCCTTGGTGCGGGCAACGATGGCCTCGCGACCAGGCTTCAGGAGCTTGCGGGGGTCATAGCCCTTGCCCTGCTGATCCTTGCCAGCCTCAACGTACTCACGCGTGGCTGCAGCAAAGACGAGCTGCAGGTCGGTGTTGACGTTGATCTTAGAGATGCCCAGGGAGATGGCCTTCTTGATCTGATCCTCGGGGATGCCGGTACCACCGTGCAGAACGAGGGGCAGGTCGCCGGTCTGAGCCTTGATCTCGCTCAGACGCTCGAAGGAAAGGCCAGCCCAGTCGGCGGGATACACGCCGTGGATGTTGCCGATGCCGCAGGCGAGGAAGTCGACGCCCAGGTCAGCAATCTGCTTGCACTCAGCAGGGTCAGCGAGCTCGCCGTTGGAGGTCACGCCGTCCTCGGTGCCGCCGATGCCGCCGACCTCGGCCTCGATGGACATGCCCTTGGAGTGGGCAAGCTCAACGAGTTCCTTGGTGCGGTCGAGGTTAAGCTGGAAGGTCTCCTCGTGAGAGCCGTCATACATGATGGACGTGAAGCCGGCCTCGATGCACTTGAAGCAGTCCTCGTAAGAACCGTGATCGAGGTGAAGGGCGACGGGAACGGTAACGCCCGTGGCCTCGACGGCAGCCTTGACCATGTCGGCGCAGACCTTGAAACCGCCCATCCACTTAGCGGCACCAGCGGTGCACTGAAGGATCAGCGGAGACTTGGCCTCCTCGGCGGCCTGGAGAATAGCCAGGGTCCACTCGAGGTTGTTGGTGTTGAAGGCACCGAGAGCGTACTTGCCGGCCTCGGCCTTCTTGAGCATGTCTGCTGCGTTGACGAGCATAAAAGAAACCTCCTGTAAGGTTGCTCCGATAACGCCTGAGATTTTACCACGGCGTACCCGAGCATAAACGTTCGTTTGTTCACGAATATCGTCCAAACAGACTTTTTTTGACCGTTTGCCCTACGGAATCGACCCGTTGGGGAAAAATAGCTAGACGTTTGGACGCTTCTCGTGCTTCAGGAGCTGACTATAAAGCTACGCCTGCATGAAAGGGTTCTGCATGAGCTCGCGTGCCATGGTGGTCGAATCGCCATGGCCGGTTAGGCAAACGGTATCGGGCGGGAGAAGCCGGGCGAGCTTGGAGAGCGAGCGCAGAATCGCCGCTTCGTCTCCACCGACAAGATCGGTGCGGCCGTGCCCACCCGGAAACAGGGTGTCGCCCACAAAGGCAATGTTCCCCTGCTCGGTGGCAGCGAACAAGACGGTCCCGCCCGGCGTATGCCCTGGTGTCTCGATCACCTGCAGGCAGATATCGCCCACCTCGATAGCATCGCCCTCGGCGAGCAGGCGCGTCGGCTCCCCGGGGTCGGGCGTCTCAATGCCCCACATAGCTCGCTGTTCCTCGATGTTCGCATGCGGCACCGCCACATCCTTGGCACACAGCTCATACTGGCAGCCCTCGCCAATGGTGGTTCGTACGCCGGCAACACCACCAACATGATCAGCATGGCCATGAGTGCATACGGCGCCAAGCATGCGTACGCCGGGATGCTCGGCTCGAATATGCTCCACCAAGCGCCCGCCTTCCCATGCGGGGTCGATAATCACGCACTCATTGTCCGAAATAACAGCATAGCTATTGGTCTGAATGGGACCGTTTACGAGCGTCTCGATCTTGACCGATCCCTTGGGAGTTAAATCCAAGGACACAGCATTCATGTCCCTCTCCTCTCAATAGAACTCGAGGCATCGAACGATGCCTCGAGTGTAGCGAATATCGAAAATGTGGCACGTTCGTCGCGACTAAACGCGACGCTTAAGCTGGGCTCCACCCTCGCCGGGCATCAGGCGGCGCGCGTCGTAGACCGAGTCAACGCTGCTGATGGAGGCCAGCAGTGGATCCAGACCACTCGCGTCCGAGATCTCGACCATAAAGCGCAGGGTTGCAATACCCTCGCGGTTGGTCGACGTGGCGGCAGAAAGGATATTGCCGCCTGCATCGCCAATGGCGATGGTGACGTCCTTGAGCAGGCCCATGCGGTCCAGGCACTCGACCACAATCTCGACCTGGAAAAGCGTATCGGCAGCACCATCCCACTCTACGTCAATCATGCGCTCGGGATGTTCCATAAGGCCCTTGACGTTGGGGCAGTTGGCGCGATGCACCGAAACGCCACGACCGCGCGTGATGAAGCCGACGATGTCGTCGCCCGTCACGGGGTTGCAGCAATGAGCCAGACGGACCAGCAGGCCGCTGTTGCTCTCGCCCTTGACGATAATGCCGTTACTGGCGCTCTTACCGCGCTTTTGCGGCTTGCGGTTGGAGCCGCGAGCGGGCTGCTTTACGACCTCGGCGATAGCCTCGGCCTTGGTGAGCTGTTCCTCGGGCTTGGGGTCCAAGATTTGCTCGACCTTATTGCCCACAGCGCGCGGGGCGACCTTGCCCGCGCCAACGGCTGCAAAAAGGTCCTCGAGCTGCTTGAAGTTAAACTGCTCCGCCACGGCGTTGAGCGCACGCGTGGATCGTGGCGTAGAGATGCCATACCCGCGCTTACGCAGGTCCTTGGCCAGTATATCGCGGCCGGCGGCAGCGTCGTCATCCTTGGTCGCGGCGGCGAAATAACGGCGAATCTTTGACTTGGCCGAAGGTGTCTTGACGATCTTGAGCCAATCGCGCGACGGCTTAGAGCTCTTGTTGGTCAGGATCTCGACACGGTCACCCGTCTTGATCTCGTGCGTGAGCGGCGCCACCGCACCGTTGATTTTGGCGCCGACACAGTGGTTACCGACCTCGGTATGAACGGCGTAGGCAAAGTCGAGCGGTGTAGAGCCGGCACGAAGCGCCATGACCTCGCCCTTGGGCGTAAAGACAAAAATCTCCTGGTCAAACAAGTCGACCTTCAGCGAGTGCAAGTATTCCTTGGCATCGGTGATCTCGTCAGACGCCGCCCAATCGAGTGAGTGCTTGAGCCAGTTAATCTGGTCGTCCAGACGCTGGGCATCATTGGTCTTAGACGCAGACGATCCGCCCGATTTCTTATACAGCCAGTGGGCGGCAATGCCGTACTCGGCCTGCTCGTGCATTTCGTAGGTTCGAATCTGAATCTCGAGCGGACGGGCCGTGGGGCCGATAACCGTCGTGTGAAGCGATTGGTAGTTATTGACCTTGGGCATGGCGATATAGTCTTTAAAACGACCGGGCATGGGATGCCACAGGGTATGCACGGCACCAAGCGTGGAATAGCAATCGCGCACCGAATGCGTGATGACGCGCAGCGCCACCAGGTCGTAAATCTCGGAGAACTCCTTGCCCTTGCGCTTCATCTTTTGATAGATGGACCAATAGTGCTTGGAACGACCGTTGATCTGAAAGCCCTCAAGACCAATGCGATTGAGCTCATCGGTGAGCGTCTTGATGGTCTCGGCCAGATAACGCTCGCGAACCTCGCGCGACTCGGATACCATGCGCGCGATGCGCTGGTAGGCATCGGGCTCCAAGTAGAAAAAGGACAGGTCCTCGAGCTCCCACTTGATTGAACTCATGCCCAGGCGGTCGGCCAAAGGCGCGTACACGTCCATGGTCTCGCGTGCCTTAAACAGGCGGCGGTCCTCGCGCAGAGCGGCAAGCGTGCGCATGTTATGCAGGCGGTCGGCGAGCTTGACGATGATGACGCGGATGTCCTTGGACATGGCGAGGAACATCTTGCGCAGCGTAAGCGCCTGCTTCTCGTCCATGCTGTCGACTTCAATGTTGGTGAGCTTGGTCACGCCGTCGACGAGCCCTGCCACGGTTTCGCCAAACAGACCCGAAACATCGGCAAGCGAGGTCTCGGTGTCCTCGACGGTATCGTGCAGCAACGCGGCGCACACCACATCGCAGTCCATCTTGAGGTCAGCCAGAATGATAGCTACTTCGACGGGATGGTTAATGTACATCTCACCCGAGCGCCGCTTTTGGTTGCAGTGCTTCTCGGCAGCAAAGCAGTAGGCCTGCTCCACATTGGAGAAGTCGTCCTCGTTCATATATTTGAGGCACAGACGCTCCAGCTTGTCGTAGCTGTCCGCCATAATCTCGGGCGGCAGCTCATCGGCATGCTTATAGTGCTCCATCTCCGAAAACGGCTGGAGGGTGGAATCATGGGCGGTACGGGCTGCGGCGTCCATCGAGGTCCCCTTCCCCTAGGCCCGCGGTACGATCGGGCGATTAACTTTGGCTAGCATATCAGAAGCGCACGAATCGAGCGCCCAGCTCCGAAAAGCCGTGAACTCCATGCGCGAGCGCAAGCCCTCCAAATAGCGAATTGACCTGCTTAATTGCACGCGACCGGGGTTTTCCGCCATCGCGATGCGACGCGTATCGTCAAACCCCGAAACGCGGCAGAAACCGAGTTCTTCGAAGATTCCCAGGCCGCTTTCCACCGAGCGCTCGTCGACCGGCGTGCGGGCATCGATGGCAAGACACATCTGCGCAATGTCGATATCGCTCGCGCAGAATGAATCGTCCCCCGTCTTGCCACGGTTGGAGCGCCACATGGTCTGCAGCGCTCGATAGAGCGTGACAAGCTCATCGCGCTCGGGCGCGTAACAATCGAGCAGGCGCTCATTAATACGAGCGTCACGCGACGAATAGAGCAAGTGAATCACGGCGGGCTGTCCATCGCGGCCGGCACGGCCACTCATCTGGTTAAACTCAATCGCACCAAACGGCATGTGGTAGAGCACGACATGGCGGATATCGGGCAGGTTGACGCCCTCACCGAAGGCCGAAGTTGAAACGATGCAGCTGAGACTTCCGTCTCTAAAGGCTTCCTCAACACGGCGGCGATCGGAGCGCGCAAGCCCGGCGTTATAGAACGCAATATGGGTCGCGCAGTCGGGCACGCGTTTACGCAACGTCTTGGCAAGCGCCACGGACTGGTCGCGCGAGTTGACGTAGATGACGGTCTTCTCCCCCGTCGCCACGATTGACACCAGGCGATTTTCGCGGCTCGCAAGGTCACGGTCGTCCTCGAGTTGCAGGTTCTCGCGAACGGTCTCGTCGACCACCGTCCTGGTAATCGGCAATACACGAGCAAGCTCCGCCACGACCGGGGCCGTCGCGGTAGCCGTTGCCGCCATGACAACGGGGTCGCCCAGGGCTTTGAGAATATCGGGCATGTCGAGGTAGGCGCTCCGGTCGCCGCCTTTGGCAAGACCGGCATGGTGTGCCTCATCGATAACGACAAAGCCAATACGTCCAGAACGTGCAAAGCGATCGCGATGGATAGACAGGAACTCCGGCGTCGTGAGAACGATGCCGGTGCGGCCCGAAGCCAGGCCGGCAAACACGTCATCGCGCGCCGCCTCCACGGTCTCGCCGGTCAGCACGCCAACGCCAATGCCGAGCGCGGCCATCGTCGAGGAAAGGTGATAGGCCTGGTCGGCAACGAGTGCGCGCAGCGGATAGACAAAGATACTCGCACGCCCGCGAAGAACCGCCTCGCGTGCGGCATGTACATGAAAGATGAGCGACTTGCCGCGACCCGTTCCCATAACGGCCAAAACGCTCTGGTGGTCGGCCAGAGCGTCAAGCGCCTCGACCTGTGCGCGGTGCGGCTGGTTCGATCCGATAAAGCTGTGAATGAGCGAGCGCGTGAGCTCGGTATAGGAAAGTTGGGCAAGCGTCTCGCGTTTACGCGACTCCAGGCGCAGGCCAGAATCCGCCGGTTGTACGCCGCGGCGAAGCTCACATGCCGGATCGTCGATATTGGGTGCCGTGGTATCGCGCACCAAGACATCTTTGATCATGAGCTTTGGCTTTACGCGACCTTGCCAATGCTCGGCCACGGCCTCGAACACCAAATCGACGGCGCTATCGCAATTGATGAGCTTATCGATCTGCGGCACGCGGAACATAATGGCCGGCACACTCGCGGCGCCATCGGTCGCCACGAAGCGCATGTGCTCGCCAGTTTTGCCCACCACGGCGCGATCGCACATTGTCACGCCCTCGGCCGCCAACAGCGGCACCTTGTTGCCCTGGCCAAACGGCTCAAGACGGGAGATCTGCTCGATGGTCTCGATATTCAATTCGGAAAGGTCGACCGTGGCGGCAACCTCGTCGGTGTCCTCAAAGTCCTCGGCGGGAAGCTCGGACAACACGGCGGAAAGACGTCGACGAAACTCATCGAGCTTAGACGCCTCGATGGTCACGCCCACCGCGCCGGCATGCCCACCGCGGCGAATCAGCAGGTCGGAGCAGCGCTCGACGGCTTCGAACAGGTTGACCTTACCCACCGAGCGGCCCGAGCCACGTGCTATACCGTCCTCGATAGAGAAGAGCAACGCCGGCACGTGATATCGGTTGGTGAGGCGGCTCGCCACGATGCCCTTAACGCCCTCGTGCCAGCCTTCGCCGCCCACGACAATCGCGCGCCCGCCATCATAGGTCTCCTCGACCTTTGCCATGGCATCGCGCGTGAGCTCCGCCTCAATCTCGCGACGCTGTCGGTTGATCTCCTCGAGCTCGGCCGCCAGCGCGCTTGCCTCGATAGGATCGCGGGCAAGCAGCAAGTCGAGCGCCAGCTTGGGATCGGCCATGCGGCCGGCGGCGTTTAAGCGGGGAATGAGCGAGAACGATAGACCGTCCGCCGTAATGGTAGAAAGGTCGGCCTTGGCGAGCGCTGCAAGCGCAATGTAGCCGGGACGAGCCGTCACGCGCATCTGTTGGATGCCCTCAGCGACCAGCGCGCGGTTCTCGGGCGTCAACGGCATCATGTCGGACACGGTGCCCAGCGCCGCAACCTCAATCAGCGAACGCCAATACGACGGCTTGTCCAAACGCTCACCCAAAACCTGCACCAGCTTGAGCGCCACACCGGCACCGGCAAGTTCACGCGAGGGCCCCTCATCCTCGAGTTTAGGGTCGGTTAGGGGCACGCCCTGCGGCACCTGATCGGAGGGCTCGTGATGGTCCGTGACCACCAAATCGATCCCCAGGCTCTCCAGATAGGAAACCTCTTCTTTGGCGGCAATGCCGTTATCGACGGTCACGATCAGCTGGGGACGAGCGAGCTCGTTAACGCGGTCGAGCGCCGCGCGCGAAAGACCGTAGCCCTCGTCAAAGCGATGCGGGATGAATGGTGTGACATTGGCGCCAAACGTTCGCAGCGCCTCGGTCAACAGGCAGGTCGACGTAATACCGTCAACGTCAAAATCGCCGAAGACCGCAATGTGCTCGTGGTTGCGAATAGCACGCTCAACGCGGTCGGCGACGACCGCCATGCCCGGAATAACAAGCGGGTCCGCCCAGTCGCGATCGAGCGAAGGCGTCAAAAACAGCTGGCCTTCCTCGACGGATGTAATGCCGTGCGCAACCATAATGCGCGCCACCAGCCCGGGTATGCCCAGACCAGCCGAAAGCTCCTTTTCGAGCTCGGGATTTTGCTGGGCGACCGCCCAGCGATGCGTCGTCTTAAGCGATGACATAGGCGCCCACCCCCGATAGGGGCAGGTCGCCGCGATACCTCTCACGGTTCATAGCGATGAGTCCTCTGTGTATGCCCGCTTCGGCAGGCAGATCTGTTGAACGGATTTATTATACCGTGTGGCACGGACGCAGAGCCTCGCGGCACGCCCTGGTTTCGGTAAACGAGGCCGGTAATAGCCTCGAAATAATCGAGCGTTTCTGACGCACGGACGCATGCGAGCGTCTAGCATATCCATTCAAACGAGTTCGCGGATAAAGGGAGTCACGGGGCATATGAAGCAATGGGTTGGACTGGGAAAGTTCCTCGCGGGGCATATGCAGGTCATCGTTCCGATTTGCGTAACGCTCGGCGTGCTCTTTCCCCAGCAGATCGGCGTACTCAAGCCCATCGTTCCCGCTCTTTTCGCCTTTATGACGTTCCAAGGTGCGCTCAGCAACACCTTTCACCAGGTAGCTGAGGTGTTCCGCCGTCCACTGCACTTGATTTTGGCGCTGCTCGTCTCGGCGCTGCTTATTCCCATAGCAGCTTATGCCATGGGATCGCTGTTCTTTGGCTCCAACCCCAACCTTGTCTGCGGTATCGTGCTCGAGTACAGCGTACCCGTGGCAGTCACTGCTTTTATGTGGATTAGCATGTTCGGCGGCAATGGCCCGCTCGCGCTCACCATCATCCTGACGTCCTCGGTTATCTCCCCTGTGACGATTCCGCTCACGCTTAAGCTCTTGCTGGGTGCCACCGTCTCGATCGATGTGCCGAGCATGATGCAGGACATGGCCTTTATGATCGCCATCCCCGCCGTGCTCGGTATCGTGATCAACGAGCTCACGCGTGGATGGGGACACGAGAAGCTCTCCCCCGCGCTCTCGCCCGCCTGCAAGTTCATGATGATGGGCGTTATCGCCTCCAACTCCACCGCCATGAGCGAGTACGTGCTGCACATGAACGCAGTGCGCCTGGAAGTCGCCCTCTTTATTTTGACCTTCGCCATCAGCGGCTTTGTCGTCGGTTTTCTGGTCGCCCGTGCACTGCATCTGCCATATAGCGAGACGACTACCATGTGCTTTACCTGCGGCATGCGTAACATCTCTTCGGGCGCCGTCATCGCCACGCAGTACTTTCCAGGCGAAGTCGTGTTTCCCGTCATGTGTGGAACGCTGTTTCAGCAGATACTCGCCTCGCTTATCGGGCATCTCTTTGAGCGTCTGACCGGCGAGGAGCGCGCCGCCCAGCGCAAGCGGGTCGAGGCCGGCCGCGACGCCATGGCACGCTAGACTGCCCGCATTACACGGGTGTTAGTCTTGCTATACGAGCGTTTCCAGATGCGCACGCAGGCGCTCGGCATCGATATCGAGCGTTGTCTCGGCATTGACCTGGGCCAAACGATAGCCGACAAAGTAGGGCGAAACCACCCAACGCGGCAACGCCTTGGCAATGGTCCGACCGCCTAGGTGATAGAAGAACAAGTTGTACGACTCTGCGCGACCACCGTGGTGCTCGTTCAGGATATAGCGCAGAGCCACCTGGATCGCATCGGCGAAGAGATCCGCCTCGGCTTGATCTCGTATGTCATCGCTGGCGGCGATTCCTTGCGGAGCTGAAACGTTGATCTCAAAGAACCCCATGATCGGTTCGGTTGAGATGTTGACCGCGATTCTCCCCTGTTGCCAGACATTGATACCTTCGAAATTGGCGGAAGTCAGCGAAGCATAGCCGTCTTCCTGCCCCAAACCCACAATCTGCATGTGCGGATGAACGAGACTACCACCCGAGAGCGGACCCTTGTTCTTGTACATGAGCACGCTTCGATACCGCTGTGAATCGATCATCTGCTGCCAGCAACCCAGGGCAAACCTCATCACATGGTGGAGTTCATCCGGCTCATAGGTCGCCAGGTCGGCATCGTGATCGGCCGACTCGATCAGCACGGTTTGCCGGGTGGCACGCAAAGTCTTGAACTTATTCTCGAGCCAGATACAGTCACCATCGCGCCGGATGATATTGGCGAGCTCCTCGGTATCGCAAAAGGGGCACGCGGTGCCAGGGCGCCGGTTGTCGTCGGGCTTACCGTTCGCCTGCTGAACGTCAAATACCAGCGCCACGGGTTACGCCTCCAGTGGCACGATCTTGGTGCCATGGAGCTCGGAGACGCCCAATGCCGCCGCCACGGCATCGCGGTTGGCCGTAGAAATGCCACCGCCGGGAAGGATGGCCAGGCGGTCGCCCGCATACTCGACAAGACGCGACAGGTGCTCCAGGTTGTCCTCGATCGGCGTTCCGGCAGCGCCACCATGCGTCAGGATGCGCGTGACGCCGCAGTCGGCGAGTGTGTCAACGGCATCGATCTGAGCCTCGAGCGAGAGCTGGTCAAAGGCCATGTGGAAGGTGATATCGATGGGCCCGCGCTTGCACTCCTCGGTCGCGCAGCCCGTAGCCATCACGAGGGCGCCGAGGGTGAGCTCGTCGAGCGCCCAGCCGCCGGCACAGGGCTTGCAGCAGCCAAAGACCAGGCCGTCAACGCCGGCGCTCACGGCAAGACCCAAGTCCATCTCCATCATGCGCAGCTCGTCTTGGTTGTAATGAAAGTCACCGCCACGCGGGCGAATCATGCACATCACTCGCGCGTCATGCTCGTGAGCATAGCTGGCCGCAGCGCTGATAACGCCAGCCGAGGGCGTGGTACCACCGACGGCAAGGTTGTCACAAAGTTCGATACGCCTTGCACCGGCATCGATAGCCGCCGGCACTCGCTCAAAGTTCTCGGCACAAAACTCGTACAGCATAGATAGACCCCCAGATGACAAACGTTTTCCGATGGGCATTGTCGCACGCCCCCATGAAGTTGCGGTGGAATAGGGACTGTTTTGGCCTCTGGAGCCCGTATTCAGTCCCTATTTCACCGCAACTAAAAAGGGGCGCTGACTGAGATAGTCAGCGCCCCTTTTGTTAGGTGGGTTAGCCTCCGAGGTAGGCTTTACGCACGTTGTCGTCGTGGAGCAGTTCTTGGCCGGTGCCGGTCATGGTGATCTTGCCGGTCTCGAGCACGTAGCCGCGTGTGGCGATGGAAAGAGCCATCTGTGCGTTTTGCTCGACCAGGAGCACCGTGGTGCCGGCCTTGTGCAGGTCCTCGACAATTTGGAAGATCTGTTCGATCAGAATCGGCGCCAGACCCATGGAGGGTTCGTCGAGCATGAGCAGCTTAGGGTTACTCATAAGAGCGCGGCCCATAACGAGCATCTGCTGCTCGCCGCCCGAAAGGGTACCGGCGACCTGGCGACGGCGTTCCTTCAGGCGCGGGAACTGCTCGTAAACGCGCTCAAGGCCCGGAGCCACCGTGGACTTGGGCTGCGTATAGGCACCCATTTCCAGGTTCTCCTCGACCGTCATCTGCAAAAACGCGCGACGGCCCTCGGGCACCTGGGCCAGGCCCTTGCCCACCAGCTTGTCCGCAGGCGTATGGGTAATGTCCTCGCCCATAAACTTGATGGAGCCGGTCTTGGAGCGTAGCAGGCCCGAGACGGTCTTGAGCGTCGTGGACTTACCGGCACCGTTCGCGCCGATCAGAGCCACGATCTCGCCCTCGTTAACGTTAAAGGAGATGTCCTTGATGGCGTGGATGGCGCCGTACCAGACGTTGATGTTGTAGACGGAAAGCATCGGCTCTGCCATTTAGTTCTCCCCCTTATCCTGCTTGCCCAGATACGCCTCGATAACGGCATCGTTATTCTGGATTTCCTCTGCCGTGCCCTTGGCGATGACCTTACCAAAGTTGAGCACGCAGATGCCCTCGCAGATGTTCATAACGAGCGACATATCATGCTCGATAAGCATGATGGCAATGCCAAAGGTGTCGCGAATCTTGACGATGTTCTCCATAAGCTCCGCGGTCTCGGACGGGTTCATGCCGGCGGCAGGCTCGTCGAGCAGCAGTAGCTTGGGGTTGGTGGCAAGCGCGCGGACGATCTCCAGACGGCGCTGAGCGCCGTAAGGCAACGATCCGGCCTGCTCGTTTGCCAGATGCTCCATATCAAAGATGGACAGCAGCTCCATGGCGCGCTCGTGAGCAGCCTTCTCGTGCTTCCAATACGTCGGCAGGCGCAGCACGCCCTCAAAGCCGGAGTAGCGCTCCTGGTTATGCAGGCCGACCTTAACGTTATCCTCCACCGTCATGGTGTTGAACAGACGAATGTTCTGGAAGGTACGGGCAATACCCATGCGGTTGACCTGATAGACCGACTTGCCCGAGGTGTCCTCACCGTCGAGCAGGATGGTGCCGTGCGTGGGCTGATATACCTTGGTGAGCAGGTTGAAGACCGTGGTCTTACCGGCACCGTTGGGGCCGATCAGACCGGCGATCTCGGTCTTGCCGATAGTCAGACTAAAGTCGTCGACTGCCTTAAGGCCACCGAACTCGATGCCCAGGTGGATGCACTCGAGTGCCGGGCGCTCGCCCAGGTCGCGGTCGGGAACGATGGCGCCAGAAGGATACGGGACCATCTTGCCCTTGTTGAACTCAAATTTACTGGGCATCGGCTGCCACCTCCTTCTTGGAAGCAAAGCGATCCTTGACGCGACCGAAGAACGCCTTGAGCTGCGGGTTGTTGGTAAAGATCATGACCAAGATCAGCACGATGGCGTAGATGAGCATGCGGTAGTCCGAGAACTGACGGAGCAGCTCGGGAAGCACCGTGAGCAATGCCGCCGCGATGACGGAGCCGCGCATATTGCCCAGACCGCCCAGGACCACGAACACCAGGATAAGGATGGACGTGTTGAAGTCGAACTTGGTGGCGGAGAGCTGCGAGAAGTTACCGCCGAAGAGAGCTCCGGCAGCACCGGCGAGGGCAGCGGAAACCACGAAGGCGATCATGCGGTACTCGGTGACGGAGATGCCTACGGACTCGGCAGCGATCTTGTTGTCGCGCACGGCCATAATGGCACGGCCGGTACGGCTGCGAACCAGGTTGAGCACGATCACGAGTGCGACCATGACCAGGATGGCACCGGCGAGGAAGGTCGAGTACGTCGACACGCCCGAGGCGCCCTGGGCGCCCTTGATGATGGCGGTGCCGTCCTCGAGCAGGTGCAGGTCATCGATCGTGGAGTTACCCGTGATGTTAAAGATCACATGCAGGCCGCGGGAATCGACGCCCACAATGAGGCAGGTGACGATCTCCTTGATAATCTCGCCAAAGGCCAGCGTCACGATAGCCAGGTAATCGCCGCTCAGACGAAGGACCGGGATGCCAATCAAGAAGCCCAGGATGGCGGCAGCGATAGCGCCGACCACGATACTGATGATAAGGCGCACCGGATCGGAGGGAACGGCGCTCTCCAGCGCGACGGCGGTGACGATTCCCGTATAGGCGCCGACACTCATAAAGCCTGCGTGGCCCAGCGACAAGTCGCCCGCGATGCCGACGACGAGGTTGAGGGAAATGGCCATGACGATGTAGGCCGTGATAGGAACCAACTGACCGGCGATCATGCGCGGAATCATGTGGTTCGACTGCATAAGGAACACGATGGCGAAGGCCACGATGCACATGGCGTACGTGACAAAGTCGTGACGCGTCTGCCTGTCTTTAAGAAACTTCATAACGCTCACCTACACCTTCTCGGGGACGTACTTGCCCAAGAGGCCGGCAGGCTTGACGAGCAGGACGATGATCAAAACACCAAAGACGATGGAGTTGGCAAGGCTCGTGGAAATGTAGGCCTGCGCCATCGCTTCGATGATGCCGATGAGAATGCCACCGACAAAGGCACCGGGGATGGAGCCGATGCCGCCGAAGACAGCGGCGTCGAAGGCCTTGATGCCAGGCATGGCACCCGTCGTGGGCTGCAGCACCGGCGAGTAGGAGCACAGCAGCACGCCGGCGATGGCGGCAAGGGCAGAACCGATGGCAAACGTCATCGAGATGGTGCGGTTGACGTTGATACCCATGAGCTGAGCGGCGGCCTTGTCCTCGGACACGGCGCGCATGGCCTTACCCATCTTGGTCTTACCTGTAAAGAACATCAGGCCGGCCATGATAACCAGGCAGGCGACGATGGTGACGAGCGAGACGGCGCTTACGTTGAACTTGGCCAAGAACTCCGGCACCTGGAAGGTGACGAGCGAAGTGAAGTTCTTGGGCGTGGCGCCCCACAGAAGCTGCGCGGCGTTCTGCAGGAAGTAAGACACGCCGATAGCCGTGATCAGAACGGCCAGCGGGCCTGCTTGGCGCAACGGCTTATAGGCCAGACCCTCAATGAGAACACCGAGAACCGTGCAGGCCACGCAAGAGAGAACTACAGATGCCCAGCCGGGGAGGCCGAGATACGACGTGGCGCAGAACGAGACATAGGCACCGACCATGATGACATCGCCGTGAGCGAAGTTCAGCATCTTGGCGATACCGTAGACCATGGTGTAGCCCAACGCGATGATGGCGTAGACGCTGCCCATGGACAGGCCGTTGACCAGGTATTGGATAAAGACCGTCATGTTCCACATCCCCCTTTCGAATAGGTTTCCAGTTGATGTATGAAACAGGGACGTTACATCGTCCCTAGATACCAAGCAAGCAGGGAAGGCCAAAACCTCCCCTGCTTGGGATCAAAACCGCTCTATGTAAGGCGGCCAATTAGGCCTGTACGTACTTGCCGTCGGTGATGACGTACGTCGTGGGCTCCTTCTGGACCTGACCCTTATCGTTCCAGGTGAGCTTGCCGGTCAGACCGTCAACGGTAATCTTGAGCATAGCCTTGGACAGTTTCTCGGCGACCTCGGTCGGATCGGCGTCGACACCAAGACCGGCCTCCTTGACGGCCTCGGCCACCGCGTGCACGCCGTCGTAGGCGTCGGCGGCAAACTGGTCGGGGGTATCGCCGTACTTATCCTTGTAAGCGTTAACGAAGTCGGCGTTCTTCTCGTCGTCGGCGGAGAACGGGGTCATGAGCAGCAGACCCTCGGCAAGAGAGGTATCGAAGCCCTCAACGCCCAGGATACCGTCCATGCCGTCGCAGCCCATCATCTTGACGTCGTAGCCCATGTCCTTGGCGTTCTTGAGCAGGACGGACGCCGGCGTGTAGTAGATCGGCGCAAAGATCATGGTGGCGCCGGCCTGCTTGGCCTTGGTCAGCTGGTTGGTAAAGCTCGTGGCGGAGTCGTCCTTAAAGGTCTCCTCGTCAACAACCTCGAGCTTGGACTCAGCGGCCTGGGCCTTAAAGGAATCTGCGATGCCCGAAGAATAGGCGTCGCCGGAGTTATAGAACAGCACGAACTTCTCGTCCGCATACTTCTGCGCCAGGAACTTGGCAGCGTTGACACCCTGGTTGGGGTCGGTGAAGCAAACCTGGAAGACGCAATCCTTGCCGTCAGTGACATCCTCGGAGGACGCGGACGGGGTGATCATGAACGTCTTGGGGTCGTTACCGCACTCTGCGGCAACGGCAACCGACGCACCCGTGGTGGTCGGACCGACGAGGGCCTGCATGCCCCAGTCGAGCAGAGTGTTGAAGGCGTTGACGGCCTTCTCGCCATCGGCCTGGTCATCCTCGGCCTTGCTGGCAAGCGGCAGCTCCTTGGTCGAGAAATCCTTGCAGCCAAGCTCGACACCCTGGGTAACGGACTTGCCGTAGGACGCGTTGGCGCCGGTCAGCGGGCCGATGGTGCCGATCTTAAACGAAGCGTCGCCCGACGCGGAACCGCCGTCGCCGCCGTTGGAGGAGCAGCCAGCTAGAATGGACATCGCCCCCAGACCTGCTGCGCTCGCGATAACGCTCCTGCGATTCATAACAGGGTTCAATGACTTACCGGTGAGGCTCGACATGCGGCTCTCCTCTCAAATCTCGTCGGGTTTCGGTTACCCGACAGGCCATCCTTCGCCGTGTTCGGCGTTCGCAAAATAGTAGACGCTTTAGTTAAGAAAAGTGGCGATTATTTCAACTTTTCTTTTACTTTGTCCATTTATCCATATTTATGCGTATTTCTATTACTTTATGCAGTAATGCCACTTTATTGTGTAAAAGTAATGTTTCCATTCTGTTACAGGCGTCCTTACCCTGAATAAAACGGCCCCACCGTTCTCGTTGCATATGCACTTAGGCGGCGATGTACTTGCCGTCCTGAATCACATAGGCCGTAGCGGGCTTCTCGACTTGGCCCTCGTCGTTCCACGTCAGCTCGCCCGTCAGACCCTCGATCTTGATCTTGCGCATGGCCCTGGTGAGCTGGTTGGTAAAGCACGTGGCGGAATCGTCCTTAAAGGTCTCGGTATCGACGATGTCGAGCTTGGATGCCTTGGCCTGCTCGGCAAAGGCATCGGCAACGCCCGAGCCATACGTATCGCCGGAGTTGTAGAACAGGGCGGTCTTGGCATTCGCGTACTTCTCGGCCAAATACTTAGCGGCACTCGCGCCCATGGTGGGGCCGGTAAAGCAAACCTTATGGTGCAAACGTTGACAGTTTGTTACGGAAGCTCGTTTGTAGCGAGCGTGTTTCCAATGTTTCCGCAGCGTTTCGGGGGTGCCGTTTTGTGCGACTCCTGTTGCCTGGCAAGCACGCACCCTCGGTTCACGCTAGAATGCACTCAACCTTTAAGCGGTTAATCCATCCATAAGATGCACGAAGGAGTTATCTATGAGCGAACCCCTGCGCACCGTGAACGTCGGTCTGATCGGTCTGGGAACCGTCGGCGGCGGCGTGGCCCGTCTGATCAAGAGCCACCACGATGAGTACCTGGCAGCCTACGGCATCGACCTTAAGCTGACCCGCGCCTGCGCGCTTGCCTGGGAACAGGCCGAGGCGGCAGGCATTGAGCGTGAGGCCTTTACGAGTGACTGGCACGACGTCGCAACCGACCCCGCCGTCGACATCGTCGTCGAGCTGATCGGCGGCGAGCATCCCGCAACCGAGATCTTCACCACCGCCTTCGAGAACGGCAAGCACGTCGTCTCTGCCAACAAGGCCCTGCTGGGCCGTCACGTCGAGACGCTCGCCGAGAAGGCGCGCGCGTGCGGCGTGCAGATTAAGTGCGAGGCCAGCTGCGGCGGCGGCATCCCCATCGTGAGCACGCTTGAGCACGACCTGGTAGGCAACAAGATCCTGACCATCGCCGGCATCCTCAACGGCACCACCAACTACATCCTGTCGCGCATGGACGCCGAGGGCGCCGATTACGCCGACGTGCTTGCCGACGCACAGGCCAAGGGCTATGCCGAGGCCGACCCGTCCGCCGACGTCGACGGCTTCGATGCCGCCAGCAAGACGGCAATCCTCGCCTCCATCGGCTTTGGCACCCGCGTGACCACCGACGATGTGTACCAGCAGGGCATCCGCACCATCGGTGCCGAGGACATCGCCCAGGCCCGCGAGCTCGGCTACACCATCAAGCTGCTGGGCATCGCCCGCAACACCGACGCCGGCGTCGACGTTCGCGTACATCCCACGCTCATCCCGGCAGACCATATGCTCGCCAAGGTCAACGGCGCCATGAACGCCGTCTACGTGGTAGGTGACGCCGTGGGCGAGACCATGTTCTACGGCGCGGGTGCAGGCTCCTTCCCCACCGCGAGTGCCGTCGTGGGCGATATCCTGTCGCTCTCCGAGCAGATCAGCCGCGGCGTGGCCCCGCTGCCCGAGATTGAGCCCTATGGTCACAACCTCGCCTTTAAGCCCATGGACGAGCTCCAGACCAAGTACTATGTGCGCTTGAAGGTCGCCGACCGCGTGGGCGCCCTGTCCGAGACGGTCGATATCTTTGCCAAGCACAACATCTCGATCTCGCTCATCAACCAGGTCGAGGACGGCAAGTCGGGCGTCAGCGATGCCTGCTCGGTCATCTTCCTGACGCACCGTGCGCTCGAGAAGGACGTCCAGGCTGCCGCCGCCGAGCTTGCCAGCGTGGACTGCGTGGCCGAGGTCGCCAACGTCCTGCGCATCGAGGACGTTGAGGCTTGGACCGAAGGCGTTATGGCGAACTAACCCAACACTCGCCTAGCAATACGCACTTTGAGGGCTCCCGTCCGATGTGGGACGGGAGCCCTTTTGTCTCCTGCCCTAAGCACAACGGCAGAGCACATTTGCGCGAGCCGCTCATCGGCAACGCGGGCTACCGTTCACCGATGTGCAAACGCGGCCGATTCCGGCTACCGCTACGCTGTGCTGCGTATGTCCACCCCCGAAGAATGGAGGCACCATGTTGCTCGAGGGCAAGAAAGCAATCATCACCGGAGGCACGCGCGGTATCGGCTATGCCATCGCCTGCCGTTTTATCGAGGAGGGTGCCGCCGTCACCGTCTTTGGCTCGCGCCAGGAGACTGCCGATGCGGCCGTTGAGAAGCTGGCAGCCGTCTATCCCGACGCCAAGGTCTGGGGTCGTTCCTGCGATCTCACCTCGCTCGAGGCCGTGACTGAGGCCTTTACGCAGGCTGCAGCCGACATGGGCGGTCTCGATACGGTCGTCAACAACGCCGGAATCTCCCAGCGCTCGCCCCTTTTGGACTATACAGCCGAGGAGTTCGCCAAAGTTATGGACCTCAACGTCGTCGCCGTCTTTAACGGCCACCAGGCTGCCACCAAGATCATGACCGAGGCCGGCCACGGCGGCACCATCACTACCACAAGCTCGATGGTCGCCAAGTACGGCCAGCCCTCCGGCGTCGGTTACCCCACGTCCAAGTTTGCCGTCAACGGCATGGTCCAGTCGCTCTCGCGCGAGCTCGCCCCCATGGGCATCCGCGTCAACGCCGTTGCCCCTGGCGTGACTAAGACCGACATGGTCGCTAACCTGCCCGAAGAGGTCATCAAGCCCATCATCGCCACTATTCCGCTCGGCCGCATGGGCGAGCCCGAGGACGTTGCCAACGCCTTCGTTTTCCTTGCGAGCGACATGTCCTCCTATGTCACGGGCGCCATCCTCCCCGTCGACGGGGCAGCCCGCTCCTAAAGGTCGAAAGTTTCGGCTTCGAACCTCAACAGAGTTCAACGCAAAAGGCGCGCTGTCCGCATCAACCGCAGGCAGCGCGCCTTCTATTATTTGGACGGAACCCGTATCCCGACATTCCTTGCTACTTGCCGTCGTCGTCCTGGGCTTCATCGCGCGCGTAGAGCTCCAGCATGCGGCGGCGGTATTCGTGTACGGCGAGCTTGGCGCGCTCAAGGCGGCGGCGCTCACGCGGAGTCAGCTCGGACGGGTCAACCTCATCACCATAGGTCTTATCGGCAAGAAGACGCGCCGCGTCCACGATGCGGGCATCGATGTGGCCGCTCGCCGCCTCGGCGGAAAGACGCTCGGCAATCGTATCGAGCGTAGGCAGGCCCTCGAATACGCGACCATGGCCATGCGAGGTCAGCAGCTCGTGCTCGCGTGCGAGCAGGCTCGCCAAATCGTGATGGGCGCGCAGGATGTCAAGTGCATCGGATGGATGCTCGGCAACCTCTGCCACGGCGGCGACCGGCGCGGCGTCGACCACGCGGTAGAAGAGCTGCGCGAGCAATGGCATCAAGAACACCGTGATGGCACCGGCGGCAACCATGACCGACGCAATATCTTGCGACAGCGCGCCCGCGTTGACGGCCACGCTCGTTACGGCAACGATGATCGGCAGCGCCGTGGTGCAGTAGAGCGCCACGGTAATGCGGCCATACGCCGACACATCGCGCGTCACGGGACAAATGCTCATAGAGATGAGAATGGGCACGGCACGAATGATCAGCAGCGCCAAGATAAAGCCCACGAGCAGCCCGGGGCGCGACACCACGGCCGTCAGGTCGATCTTAGCGCCCGACACGGTAAAGAACACCGGGATCAAAAAGCCGTAGGCCAGGCCGTCGAGCTTGGTCTCAAGCGTATGGTTGCCCTCGGGGATGATATAGCGCAGGACAAAGCCGGCAGCAAAAGAACCCAACACGATGTCGAGGTCAAAGATGGCCGAGAACGCCACGAGCGTGACCAAAATAAGCACTGTCAGGCGTACGAACGTCTGCGACGTGGTATCGGCGCGCTCCTCGACAAACGCAAAGAAGCGGCTGCCGACGCGTTTGGAGCGGCTGGGGACCACGGCAAGCAGCACGCACACGGCGGCAAATAAGCCCAAGATCAGCAGCGTCTCGATGCCCGTACGAGCAGACAGCAGTACCGACATGGCGAGCACGGGGCCGAGCTCGCCCCACGTACCATAGGCAAGAATCGAATCACCGACGCGCGTTCCGGCAAGCAACCGCTCGCGCAAGATGGGCATGAGCGCCCCAAGCGCCGTCGAGGTCAAGGCGAGCGTCACGGCGATACCGTCGAAATGGCTGACCGAGAACCACGGGGTAAAGCGCACGGCAAGCCAGGCGATACAAAATGTGACAGCCCACGTGGCCATACCGTAGCGGCCCTCGACGCCCGTGATGTTCTTGGGATCGATCTCAAAGCCGGCAAGCAGGAACAAAAATGCCAGACCGAGCTCTGACACGAGCGAGACCTCGGCATCTACATGGATGACGCCGAGCATATGGGGTCCCAGCACTGCGCCGAACACGAGCAAAAAGACCGTTTCGGGAACGGGTTTTCCGGGAATCGCCGAGGCGATGAAGGGGCTTGCAAAGGCCACGAGCGCGATGATGGCGAGTGAAACGAATGCCATGTGATGCCTTTCTCTTGTTTGCGCATCACTGTAGCACCCTCGCCGTCCGCAACGCGCCACGAGCTGTCGTATCATAGTGAGGTTTACAAACATGTGGCTCAAGGCGACCGCAGGGCAGTCCCCGCAAACCGACCGCTGCCGCATACCGTACCGTACGCCCAACCGATCAGGAAGGCAGGAACCAATGGTCTCTCGTATCTACGTGGAGAAGAAACCCGGGTTCGACGTCGAGGCTCAGCAGCTCAAGGGCGAGCTGACCGAGATTCTCGGCATCAAGGGCATCGAGGCCCTGAGGATCATCAACCGCTACGACGTCGAGGGCATCGACGAGGAGCTTTTCCGCTCCTGCGTGCCGACCGTCTTTAGCGAGCCCCAGGTCGATGTGACCTACGACGAGCTCCCCGCAAGCGATGGCGCCGTCTTTGCCGTCGAATTCCTGCCTGGCCAGTTTGACCAGCGCGCCGACTCCGCCAGCGAGTGCGTGCAGCTCATCAGCCAGGGTGAGCGCCCTGCCGTGCGTTCTGCCAAGGTCTATATGATCTCGGGCGCTCTGGACGAAGCCGCCATCGAGGCCATCAAGCACTACGTGGTGAACCCCGTCGAGGCACGCATCGCCTCGCTCGACCTGCCCGAGACGCTGTACATGGAGACCCCCGAGCCCCAGCCCGTCGAAGTGCTCGACGGCTTCCGCGAGCTCGATGAGGCCGGCCTTGCCGCCTTTATTTCCGAGCGCGGTCTTGCCATGGACGAGGCGGACATCGCCTTCTGCCAGCAGTACTTCCGCGATGAGGACCGCGACCCCACCATCACCGAGATCCGCGTGATCGACACCTATTGGTCCGACCACTGCCGCCACACCACCTTCGGCACCGTCCTGGACGACGTGACGATCGACGACGCCGTGGTGCAGCAGGCCTTCGACCGCTACATGGAGATGCGCCACGAACTCGGCCGCGACGCCAAGCCCGTCTGTCTCATGGACATGGGCACCATCGGCGCCAAGTACCTTAAGAAGACCGGCGTCATGACCGATGTCGATGAGTCCGAGGAGATCAACGCCTGCACCGTCAAGGTAAAGGTCGATGTCGATGGCGAGGACCAGGACTGGCTGTTCCTCTTTAAGAACGAGACTCACAACCACCCGACCGAGATCGAGCCCTTCGGCGGTGCCGCCACCTGCGTGGGCGGCGCCATCCGCGACCCGCTCTCGGGCCGCAGCTATGTGTACCAGGCCATGCGCGTCACCGGCGCCGGCGACCCCACCGTCCCGGTTTCCGAGACGCTCGAGGGCAAGCTGCCGCAGCGCAAGCTCGTGACCACTGCCGCCGCCGGCTACTCCAGCTACGGCAACCAGATCGGCCTTGCCACCGGTCAGGTCAACGAGCTCTATCACCCCGGCTACGTGGCCAAGCGCATGGAGGTCGGCGCCGTCGTGGGCGCTACCCCGGCAAACCACGTGCGTCGCGAGTGCCCCGCCCCCACCGACAAGATCATCCTGCTGGGCGGCCGCACCGGCCGTGACGGCATCGGTGGCGCCACCGGCTCCTCCAAGACCCAGAACACCGAGTCGATCGAGACCTCGGGTGCCGAGGTCCAGAAGGGCAACGCCCCGGTCGAGCGCAAGCTGCAGCGCCTGTTCCGCCGCGGCGACGCCTGCCGTCTGATCAAGCGCTGCAACGACTTTGGCGCCGGCGGCGTCTCGGTCGCCGTGGGCGAGCTTGCCGACGGCCTGTATGTCGACCTTGACACCGTGACCAAGAAGTACGACGGCCTGGACGGCACCGAGCTCGCTATCTCCGAGTCCCAGGAACGCATGGCCTGCGCCGTCGCCGACGATGACGTCGAGGAGTTCATGGGCTACGCCGCCGAGGAGAACCTGGAGGCAACCGTTATCGCCGAGGTTACCGCCGAGCCGCGCATGCGCATGGCCTGGAACGGCGTTGCCATCGTCGATCTATCCCGCGAGTTCCTCAACTCCAACGGTGCACCCAAGCACCAGGTCGCCCACGTCTGCGCCCGCAGCGTGTGGCAGCCCAGCTGGGCCGGTACCACGCTTGCTGAGCGCATGACCTCGCTTGTCACCGACCTCAACGTTGCCTCCAACAAGGGCCTTTCCGAGCGCTTCGACTCCACCATCGGTGCCGCAACCGTGCTCATGCCCTTTGGCGGCAAGACGCAACTCACCCCCAGCTCTGCCATGGTCGCCAAGTTCCCCGTGGACGGCGAGACCACCACGGCAAGCGCCATGGCATGGGGCTTCAACCCCTACCTGATGGAAGCCGACCAGTTTGCGGGCGCCTACCTGTCCGTGGTCGAGTCCATCGCCAAGCTCGTGGCCGCCGGCTTTGAACACAAGCGCGCCTACCTCTCCTTCCAGGAATACTTTGAGCGTCTGCGCACCGAGGCCGAGCGCTGGGGCAAGCCCATGGCTGCCGTCCTGGGTGCCCTTATGGCCCAGGTCGACCTGGGTGCCGGCGCCATCGGCGGTAAGGATTCCATGAGCGGCTCGTTTGAGGACGAGGCCGGCGAGCTCAACGTTCCGCCGACCCTGATCAGCTTCGCTGTCGCCGTGGGCAAGGCGGCCCGCGCCGTCTCCCCCGAGTTCAAGGGTCTCACGCATCGCGTCGTGCGTATCGCCCCCGCCACCTATGGCGAGGACTACCGTCCCGATGCCCAGCAGCTGCTCGCCGCATTTGACGCTGTCGAGGCACTCACCGCCACCGGCGACGCCCTGGCCGTCTCCACGCCCGGCTACGGCTGCGGCGCCGAGAGCCTCTTTAAGATGTGCGTCGGCAACCAGATCGGTATCGAGCTTGCCGAGGATGTGGACGTGGAGAGCCTCTTCACCCCGCTCTATGGCAGCTTTATCGTCGAGCTCGCCGAGGACGCCGAGCTGCCCGAGGTCGCCGACGGCGTTGTCATCGAGCCCCTGGGCACCACCGTCGAGGGCTATGTCATCGACACCGGCTCCGAGGTCATCGAGCTCGCCGAGCTCCAGGAGGCCTGGGAGAGCGGCATCGAGGGCGTCTTCGCCTACCGCAGCGCCGGCGAGACCCCCGAGGTCGAGGCCATCGACTTCCGTGCCAAGGATATCCACGTGTACGGCGGCGCCAAGATCGCCCGCCCGCGCGTGGTAATCCCCGTGTTCCCCGGCAACAACTGCGAGTACGACAGCGCCCGCGCCTTCCGTGCCGCCGGTGCCGAGGCCGACACCTTTGTGATCAACAACCTCACGCCCGAGGCCGTCGCCGAGAGCACCCACGAGCTTGCCCGCCGCATCCGTGCAAGCCAGATCGTCATGATCCCCGGCGGCTTCTCGGGCGGCGACGAGCCCGATGGCTCCGCCAAGTTCATCACGGCGTTCTTCCGCGCTCCCGAGGTCACCGAGGCAGTCCGCGACCTGCTCAAGGCCCGCGACGGCCTGATGCTGGGCATCTGCAACGGCTTCCAGGCCCTGATCAAGCTCGGCCTGGTGCCCTACGGCGACATCGTCGACGCCACGCCCGATGCGCCCACGCTGACGTTCAACACCATCGGTCGCCACCAGAGCCGTCTGGTGCGCACCCGCATCTCGTCCAACCTGTCCCCGTGGCTGTCGCAGTGCAGCCTGGACGACCCCTACACCGTCGCCATCAGCCACGGCGAGGGCCGCTTTGTCGCCAACAACGAGGTGCTCGCCCAGCTCATCGCCAACGGCCAGGTCGCTACGCAGTACGTGGGCGAGGACGGCAAGCCCAGCATGGATCTCTCCGTCAACCCCAACGGCTCCGCACTCGCCATCGAGGGCATCACGAGCCCCGACGGCCGTGTCCTGGGCAAGATGGGCCATGCCGAGCGTCGCGGCGACAACCTGTACCGCAACGTGCCCGAGCATGTCCCCGGCGACAAGTTCATGCCGATCTTTGAGAGCGGCGTGGCCTACTTCGCTTAAACCTTTCCCATCGGGTACAATCCCCTCGGGTAACAACACCCGCCACCGGCACGCCCGGTGGCGGGTTCTTTTTTGCTTTGCGCGTATAGGAGAAGGACATAATGGAAAGCCGCAAGCCGTATCTCGCCACCCTGCCCGGACTCATCCTGGGCTGCCTCGTCTGCTGTGCACTCTGGGGGTCGGCCTTTCCCTGCATCAAGATCGGTTACGCACTCTTTGGTATCCCGGCGCACGATAGCGCCTCGCAGCTGCTCTTTGCTGGTTTGCGCTTCACGCTTGCCGGTATCCTGGTTATCGCCGGTATGAGTGCAGCCCAGCGTCGCCCGCTCGTCCCACAGGTACGCGACATTAAGTCCATCTGCATCCTGTCGCTCTTCCAGACTATCGGGCAGTACTTCTTTTTCTATCTGGGACTCTCGCACGCCAGCGCCATGTCGAGTTCCATCATCGAGGCCAGCGCCAACTTCCTCGCAATCCTCTTTGCCGCCCTGGCATTTCACACCGAGAAGCTCAATTCGGTTAAGGTGCTTGGCTGTGCGCTGGGCTTTGCCGGCGTCGTGCTCGTCAATCTTTCGGGCGCAGATGGCACCTTTGGCTTTACGCTCGACGGCGAGGGCTTTATCTTGGCTTCTACCGTTGCGGGCGCCCTATCGACCTGCCTCATTGGCATCTTCTCGCGCGAGCACGACGGCGTCTTGCTCGCCGGCTGGCAGTTTTTAGTCGGCGGCCTGGTCCTCACCGCCATCGGCTTTTTGATGGGCGGCACGCTCTCCCCCACGGCGATTGCCCCCGCCATCGCACTCATCATCTATATGGCACTCATTTCCGCCGTCGCGTACTCGCTGTGGTCGCGCCTGCTCGCTGTCAACCCCGTCAGCCGCGTCTCGGTCTTTGGGTTTATGAACCCCGTCTTTGGCGTGCTGTTGAGCGCGCTGCTGCTCGGCGAGGGCGCTGGCACGAGCCCCGTTACCGTCATCGTTGCCCTGCTGTTGGTCTGCGGCGGCATCATCATCGTCAACAGGCCCAAAAAAGCCTAACGAACTGCCCTTATTTAACGGAGGGGATTCACATACTTTAGCTTAATGGAGTATATCGGTGAGCCGAGGGCCGCCACGCACGCCAGCGTGCGCCCCTTTTTCTAGCGTATCTGGACGCCGGCTTTCTTCTTCTCGCGCTTTACGCGGTAGAGCTCCGCGTCGGCAGCGCGAAGCAAGTCTTGCCAGGTATCGACGCCATCACCAACCCGTGCGTAGCCGATGGACATCCGCAACAGATATGGAACCTCGGCGCGCGCGAGCTCGTCGCTGATTGCCGCGCACAGACGCATGATGTCCTGCTCCGCCGTCGCCTTTTGAAGCACCACGAACTCATCACCGCCATAACGCGCGATAAAGCCACCTGACGCCGAGCAGACCTCTTTGAGCGCAGCGGATATGACCTGAAGCGCATGGTCGCCCTCCACATGTCCATAGCGATCGTTAATCTGCTTAAAGCCGTCGGCGTCCATCATAAGCAGATATACATCTTCGGCCTGGTCCACATTTGAGAAGAGCGACAGCATATAGGTCTCAAAACGGTTGCGATTGTTGAGGCCAGTCAACGGGTCGGTCGAGATCAGCTGCTCCTGGTAGATGATGTAGAGCAGCAACATGCTAATCATTATGCCGACACAAAGGCCGGGCATCGAGCATACGACCTGAAAGGTACCGCCCACCAGGGCCGGAATGGCGAAAAATGCCAAGGTTCGATAGATGGCCTTCGTCTGCAGACTCTCGACCCTGCGAGATTGCACAAACGCATGCAGGGACGTATGTATAACGTAACAGTAGCTGACGATGGGCTGGATCATATAGGCAAAGCCGCGACGATACACGCCCTGCGAGTCGATATAGAACAGGGCGTGCGTCCAGTAACTGGTAAACGCCAGCACGACCACCAGAGCCGTAGGCAACGCTACAAGCACCACCCTATAGCGCGAGGTCAACAGGCGAGAACCCTGCACCGTCTCGGAATAGATAAACCAAATAAGACACGCGATGGCAAAGAGCGAAAACGAAACCGCGTTGGAAATCCAGTTGACAGCAATGCCCAACGTGCCGTCCACACCGTCCGAAAGCGTCCAGATCATATCGAATAATATGTACGCGGCAGAGGTGTAGCCAAGCATGCTAAACAATAGCTGCTGGGTGCTCGAGAACAAGGAGCGACGACTTCGCACGGCAAGCCCGATAAGAACAATCATGCATAGCACGAATATCTCAATCTTGAGTGCCTTAACCACTAGCGCCATCCCTTCAATATCCAAGTGGTCAGAATCGCCCAATTCGGATCTGGGCAACAAACACCCCCTACTCCGCAGGGGTAAGGGGAATAATAGCAGAGCGCCCGAACGTCGCTGCAAGACAGCTCTCGTTCGGGCGCTCAAACGGCGCGAGTTGCACGCCGGAATCAATTATCGGTAACGGCCGTTACTCACCGTCGATATCGGTTGCGACAGCCTCCTCGATGGCCTCGACGCCAGCAGGCGACAGGTCTTCCTTACCCTGACAGAACTTCTTGTCAACCCAGCCGGTCAGAATCGGAGCCATGATTGCCGTGATGATAACGGCGGTAGCGATCTGGGCGTACGCAGTGGGCGCAAGCTCGGCGTAGCGCGGCGCGACCTCGGCGAGGGCAACCGGCGTGGTCATAGCCGTGCCGGCGATGGTGGAACAAGCCACGGCAGCCTTGCCGTTACCACCGCACAGGCGCTCGAACGCAAAGGTGATGGGACCGACAATAAACAGCGTGACAAAGCCCAGCAAGATGCCGGAAATACCGCCGGTGATAAAGCTCGACAGGCTCATGGACGCACCGAGCTGAAAACCGATGACAGCGATCGCGGGATTGGCGCCGGGGACCAGCAGGTTCTTGATAAACGGGAACAAGTTGCCCAGGACCATGCCGATAACAAGCGGCAGGATAGATCCGATGATGGTGCCGACGGGGATGTTGGCGAGCCCCGAGACACCGAGGATAATCATCGTGACGGCGGGGCCGGCCGTAAAGAACAGGATACCGACGGCGCCCTGCTCGGACTCATCGCCGAACTCGCCCATGATGCCCGTATAGAGCGCCATGTTACAAAACGTGATGCCGCCGATGATAGATACGGAGCTCAGGCCCAGGAAGTTGTCGTTAAAGAAATATGCCACACCCAAGCCAAGGGCGGCCGCAACAACAAGCTTGGGGATCAGTACGACGATGCCGGTCTTGATGGCACCCGGCGTGGACTTAAAGCTGATGCCGGCGCCCACAAACAGCAAGATCGCGGCAACGATGGTGTTGGAGCCGCCGCGGCAGGCAGCCGTAAAGAAGCCGCCGATCTCAAAGACCTGCGGGCAGAAGGTATTGAGCAAAAGGCCGACGATCATCGGGTAGATCATGATGTCACCCGGGATGCGCGGTACTTTGAATTTCTTTTGCTCGTTGGCGGTCGCTCCCTGTGCCATGGAACCCCCATTTCCGCTGATGCAGAACAAAAGCCCACATCATACTTTGCTACAGTAAAGTTTGACCATGGTACCAGAAGAAACAGACCGGCTCGTTGAGAAATTCGATTCGTTGGGCCGGAACGCCAAACGTGCCCTGCTCTTATATGAGGCTCAAAACGATATAGAACACAATGCCCGAGACGCAGCACCACAACATCGACTTTGTCTCAATTGCCACCGCCACGACGCCGGCAGCCGCAATCCAGGGAATCAAGCCCTGCCACAGGCCGGCGCCAAAAGCGCCAGGGCTTATCAAATCGTTAGCGACCAGCGCCGCAAAGGCAGCGGGCGGAATATAACCCAAGGCCTCGGTAACGCGGGGCGACAGCGTTCTCCCGCGCAAGGCAAACGCCGGGGCAATGCGAAAAAACGCGATGGCCGCCCATGACGACAGCCATAGAACCAAAAACTCATTAACGGGCATCGCGAGCGCCCCTTCCCTCGGCGAGGACATCGCACGCGAGTGCCGTGACAACGCCGACGAGCACACTTGCCGGCACGGCGATATTCGTCCACCCCAAGAACTTGCATATGGCGACGGACACCGCAGCCAAACCGGCAGCTACGACATTGCCGCGCGACAGTCGCTGCGAAAAGAGTAGGCAGATAAAGAGCGATGTGCAGACAAAACCCGCAATAGCGGTGGGAACATCAACAACGGCGCCGACGATGGCGCCCGTCGTACACGAAACGCCCCATGTTGCGATGAGGATCACGTTGAGCACAAAGGACTCGAGCGGACCCCAATCCTCCCCTTTAACCAACTTGGCAAGCGAAATGCCGTATGCCTCCTCGGTAAGTGTCGCGGCAACAGCCAGCGTCTGACGCTTCGAAGCACCCCTCAAATGCGGTGCGATCGATGCCGAGTAAAGCGCAAAGCGCGAGGAGATTGCGGCCACACTTGCGACAATCGATGCCGCAGGCACACCTGCCAGCCACAGGTTGCAGACCATAAACTGCCCGCTGCCCGTCACGAACGTGCTGCTCAGGGCAAAAACCATCCAGGGTTCCATTCCCGTCTGCGCCATAATCATTCCGCACGGCGCGGCTATCGCAACATAGGTAAGCATCACCGGCCAGACGGTTTTAACGATTTTGAGCACCATAACGTTCCTCGTCCCGACAAGATTTCCGAGCCGCATTCAACGACGCGGCAGAACCATCGCCCGATGGCAACCGAGTTCACCTACAATTGCCACCGGATCGAAAGACACAGAAAGACACAACTTTTTAGGAAGTCATTATGACAGCTATCGATCGAACGCGGGCTGCCGCGGCCTTCAAGACCTACACCGATGCCTACGATGCCGCCAATCCGCGTATCGCGCTCAAAATCGAGCATACGTACCACGTTGCCGAGGCATGCGATGCCGTGGCACGCGAACAGGGCTGGTCACCTCAGGACATTGACCTAGCGTGGCTTTGCGGCCTGCTGCACGATATGGGTCGCTTTGAGCAGCTGCGACGCTGGGACACGTTTAAGGATGCCGAGAGCATGAGCCATGCGGCGTTGGGCGTCGAGGTTCTCTTTGGCGAAAACCCTGCAGACGCGCCCGCGACAACAAGTATCCGCGACTTTATCGACGATCCGGTAGAAGACGAGTTGATTCGCGCAAGCATTGCCTATCACAGCGATTTCCGTCTACCCGCGCAGCTCGACGAGCGCACGCGGCGCTTCTGCGATATTGTGCGCGATGGCGACAAGGTCGACATTATGCGCACCATCGCCGACAGCACCGTCGACACCATCCTCAAAGTGGATGAGGACGTGTTTCTTGCCAGCCACTTCTCGGCACCGACGCTGGCTGCCTTTGACGAGCACCGCTGCGTCACGCGCGATGAGCGCGATGAGCCCGCGGACTACTTGGTGGGGCTTATCTGCTTTATGTTTGAGCTCGTCTATCCGGCAAGCCGCGCGCTGACGCGCAAGCAGGGCGATATCTACCGCCTGCTCGACGCACCTTTTGGCATCGTGCGGCCCTTTACCGACCCCGCCACGCAAGCGACCTGGGAACGCCTAAAGAAAGAGATGCGAGCCTGGCTGGCCAGCGCCTAGCGCTCGAGCTGGGCCAGAAGCTCCTCGACAACTTCGACGGCGTCACCGACAACTTTGTACTGCGCAGCGCCGAAGATGGGGGCATCCGGGTCCTCGTTGACAGCGATGATGCACTCCGCGCCGCCGATGCCGGCAAGATGCTGGATAGCGCCCGAAACGCCGATACTCACAAGGAGCTTGGGCGAAACCGACACGCCGGTCTGGCCAATCTGGTGGCGATACTCCAACCAGCCTGCCTCCACAACGGGACGCGTGCAACCAAGCTCGGCACCCAAGGCATCGGCGAGTTTTCGCATCAGGGGCAGATTCTTCTTGGAGCCGATGCCGCGGCCCACCACGACCAGGCGCTCGGCATCGGCAATTGATGCCTGCTGCCCCCACTCCTCGGCGGGAATCGAGATCTCGACGCGGACCTTAGCATCATCCGCAAGCGATACCTGGGTAATCGTGCCAGAGCGGCTGTAATCAAACTCGGGTACCCCAAAGATGCCGGGACGCACCGTTGCCATCTGGGGACGATGATTGGGGCAGATAATGGTGGCCATCAAGTTGCCGCCAAACGCCGGGCGGGTCTGCTGCAGTAGACCCGTCTCCGTATCCATCGAAAGCACCGTACAGTCGGCCGTAAGGCCCGTCTGCAAGCGTACGGCCACACCGGGCGCCAGCTCACGGCCAAAGGCGGTCGCGCCGTACAGAATGGCCTCGGGTCTGCGCTCGGCCACCAAATCGCAGATGAGACGAGCATAGATCTCCGCATCGTTTTGGCGCAGTCGCTCGTCGCGGCAGACCACGACCTCGTCGGCACCGGCGCAGACCAGATGCTCCAGGTCCTCAAGCGAGCCCTCGGGGCCCATGCCGACCAATGCCACCAGACGGCAACCGCGAGCATCGGCAAGCTCGCGCCCCTTACCCATGAGCTCGTAGGCCACCGGAGCCACGACATCGTGATCGTCGGTCTGAACGAATACCCATATGTCTCGATACGCATCGAGGTCAACCGCGCCGGCGGCCTCGTCGCGCTCGATCGAAATGGCATTGACGGGGCAGGCGTCGACGCACCCGCCGCACAAGATACAGCCGTCGGTCACATGGGCGCAGCGGTTGGGGCGCTCGCCCTCCATCACAATGCCACCCGAGGCACAGGCGCGAACGCAGCGGCCACAGCCAACGCACGCCTCGCTATCGATTATCAGTCCGCTCATCTATGCCATCCCCTCGATAATCTTGGCAATCTTTGCCGCCTGCTCGACCGGCGTGCCCTCGATGGCCTCGCACGTTTGGTCGCGGTCGGGCACAAACGAGCGCACGACCTGCGTCGGCGATCCGGTAAGGCCGCAACGCGAAGGGTCAGCATGTACATCGGCAGCACAGACCACCCGCACATCCGCATCTTCGGCCGCGCGAATGCCGGCGATGCTCGGCATGCGCAGCTGGCCGATCTCCTTGGCGGTCGTCATCGCGCACGGCATCTCCAGATAGACCGTCTCCTCGCCGGCATCGCAACCGTGAACGAGCGAAAGCGCACCGCACGTCGTAAAACCTGCGCTCTGCACGCAGCTCACATCGGTCACGCAGGGAATCTCGAAGGCGCCGGCCAGCTCGGGGCCAATCTGGGCGGTATCGCCATCTACCGCCATCTTGCCGCAGATGAGCAGGTCGAAGTCCTCGTCGAGCGCCTCGATACCGCATTTGAGGGCATAGGTGGTCGCCAACGTGTCCGCGCCCGCAAAGGCGCGATCGGTCAGCAGCAGCGCATCATCGGCGCCGCGGGCAATGCAGTCGCGCAGCAGCGATTCGGTTGCAGGGATACCCATCGACACCACCGTCACGCGCACATCCATGCCAAAGCCGATAAAGTCGTCCTTGAGCGCCAGCGCGCATTCGAGGGCACTTGCATCGAAGGGATTAATGACCGCCTGCTTGCCATCACGCACGATGGTATTGGTTTTGGGGTCCATCTTGACCTCGGTGCTTCCCGGTACCGCCTTGACGCACACCACCATATGGAAATCGCTCATCTTCACGCGCCCCCTTTCTGGACGAGTTCATCCAAGAGCTTCTCCGAAAATAGGTTGCCACGACCCAGCTGCCCGGCAGGATCGAGCTGCAGCTTGAGTCGAGCCGATTCGACCATGGCCTCGTGGCCGTACATCGTCTCCAAAAAGCCCGCTTTGATCTTGCCGACGCCGTGCTCGGCAGAGACGGCGCCGCCCATAGCCGTTACCTCCGCAGCCCACCGGGCAAACAGCTCACCACCGCGACGGTAGTCCTGCGCATCGCGCGGCAGGATATTCACATGCAGATGGTTGTTGCCGATATGTCCCCAGGCGGCAGACTCAAGCCCGCTTTCGGCCAGCGTGCGGCGATAGAAGGCAACGACATCGGCCAGGCGCGCGTTGGGTACCGACATATCCGACCCCAGTTTGGTAATGGTGGGGTCGGTGCGGCGACGCTCATCGATGAGCATGTTGACACTCTCGGGGACGGCGTGGCGGAAGAACCGCTGGCATTCGCGATCGACCTCGGTGCGCGCAACCCAGGTCGCGTCATCGCGGCCGCCCGCAAGCTCCAAAACCCATCCCAGGTGGTACAGCTCCTCAGTCGCTTGAGCCTCGTCGTCGCAGTCGAGTTCCACGTAAATACAGACCTTTGCCTCATCGTCGAGTGCCGGCAGCGAGGCAAACGCGGTCGACTGCTCGCGCTGGCGGCGAAGGATATCCAAGGCGCCGGCATCGAAATACTCAATAGCGGCGGCATGGGACAGCACGGGGCGCACGGAATCGGTAAAGGACACTGCCTTGTCCTCGCTGTCGAAAAAGCAGCTCACGCCCCATACGACCGAAGGTGCCGCCTGCAGGGCGATCTCGAGCTCGGTAATGACGCCGAGTGTGCCGCACGCACCGATAAAGAGGTCGATGGCGTCCATATCGTCCGCAACGAAATAACCCGACGCGTTTTTGGTCTTGGGCATGGTATAGCCGGGAAGATCCAGCTCGAGCGCGCGGCCCTCCGCTGTCACGAGCGACAAGTGGCGTGCGTCAGCGTGCGCCTGACCTCGATGAAGCTCAAGCAGGTCGCCGTCCGCCAGTGCCACGTGAAGCCCCGTAACGTGCGGGCGCATGGGGCCGTAGGCGTAACTGCGGGCACCAGAGGCATTGCACGCCGCCATGCCGCCCAGGCAGGCAGATGCCTCGGTGGGATCGGTGGGAAAGAACTGCTCAGGAGCTGCCTGGAACTCCTCATAGGCCTCAAGCGATACCTGATCCCAGTCAGCGGTCGGCAATGCCTTCTTACCCAGCTGCTTGCGCAACTCCGAAAGCACGACGCCCGGCTCCACGCGCAGCAGAAAACGGCCTCGCTCGTCGCGGCGAAGACCCAGGTAGCGATTCATACGAGAAGTGTTGAGGATGTGGCCGCCGTGGGGCACGGCACCGGCAGCCAGACCGGTCCGAGCACCCTGGACCGTTATCGGAACATGCTCGGCATGGAGCTTTCGCAGAATGGCGCGGACTTCGTCCTCCGTTGTCGGAAACGAGATGCTCGACGCCTCGCCCGATGTGCGAGATTCATCGCGACCATATTCTTCGAACTCGTCGCCGAAGGGTTTGATGGCTGCAGACACGCGAACTCCCCCTTTAGTTAACTACAGTGTTTGCAGGGAGATGTTACCGCATCGTTTCGTCGACGTGACTGAGACCGTCTCCATAATTGGCGAATTTTACGTTTGCGCAATTCGGCGAGCGGCAGCGTTTTCTCGGCAGGCGCTCTATTTAACGCGCTCCTTTCCATCGCTGCCACGCATGCAATTGGCGCCCGAAAAAAGTTGAGATATTTTTTACCCTCTCTCACCTGCGGCGATGTAAATCCGTCAAGCATTTGGTCAGAAATTGGTCAAGTTACGGCTGATACGGTCGGCATCGACAGCCAAAGCCAATGGAAGGTTTGGCCCAAAAACAGGGAGGTTCCCATGGCATATTACTGGCCCCAGTACGGCGTCGCTATCGAAGTTGACGACGACCCGTATCTTCTGCCCTTCGACGAGGAGGCATTTCCCGATGCGGCTGTCTATCACGTCACCACCGACGTGATTTGCGATCCCGAATCGTTTTCGGCACTCGCTCACCACATCGCCCACATCCACGACATCAAACTCGACCCAAACTTCGACGAGCTCATCTACTCGCGACGCCTCATGCTCCACATGCTCTTTGGTGCCGATCCGTCCACGTTCGCGCGCGTCTATACCACTAAGGATGCCGCATGAGCGCAAGGAAGCAGTCGAGCCCCCTAGGGTCAAAACATCGAAAAAGGCTCGGCGTTGTCTGCCTGGCCATCGCCTGCGCCCTTATCGCCGTCGGCCTTTACGCCTGGCAGTCAAAGCCTGTCGCCGAGACAGGTGCCTCGGTCACAGCGGCGGAGGGTAAGTCGCGCCAGGAAATCCAGGACGAGCTCGATGCCATCGTCCGCGACAACATGATGACGATCTCGGTCGCACCGGTCGCCCAGCTACAAAAAGGCGGCAAGCTGCGCGTCAACGTGCAAAACGTCCAAGATAACAAGTTTCCCCAGCGTTTCCGCGTGATCCAAAACGACGAGACCATCTATGAATCGGGCGTGGTCGAGACCGGCAAGACCGTTGAGACCTGCCCCGCAGGCGACATCAAAGAAGGTGAGGCGTATATCGAGATTCAAGCGCTCGACGCCAAGACCTACGACGCCCATGGCAATCCCACGCGCATCAAGGTGCGGGTTGCGCAGGCAGAAGACTAGATCTGCCACCCGTTGCGAAAACGCGCACCCACGCCGCTTTCGTCTGACCATCACGGAAACGGTCCGTGACGAATAGAAAGGAACGATTATGGACATCACCGGGAACTTGAGCGGGACCAGGGCGCTCGTCGTGGGCGCGGGGCTGATGCTTGCACTCTCAATGGGTGCCGCGCCGACCCCCGCCCTGGCGGAGGGACGCACTGGAACCACCAACGTGACTATCAGGACCCAAATCGACAACATCAAGTTCAAAGCCCCGACCGTCATCCCATTTGTCGCCAAGGCCGATGGCACGCTTCAGGGCCCTTCCGAGAATACAACCACCATCGACAATCTTTCGGCCTATGGCATCCACGTTACCAACATGAAGATCGGCGCCAAGAACTCCTGGAGCATCGTCGCCGACGCCAAGACGGGAACCGCCCAGAACTCCATCGATTTTAAGGTTGGTCCGGACAAGGCGCTCCAAGACGCTCACGCCGCGACGCAGGAAGCGGGCCTCGACCTTTCCAAAAATGCATCCTTCGACATGGGCTACCAGGGCATCGCCAATGGTACGGACAAGATTAAGCTCAAGACGAGCGGCAATGTCGCCCGCGTCACGCGAGACATCTTCCATGTGACTGGCGAGGGCGACCAGGTCGCAAGCATTACGTGGACGGTCGAGCCCGGTGCGCACACGGCCTAAGGCGATTGTCCTTGCCGTCATCATCGGCGTTGTAACGTTTGCCCCAATCGACGCCTTTGCCCAACAAGAGCAAGAGCAGGCTGCCACGCAAGTGACCGTAGATCTATCGGAGCTCGAACGCAGTGGCCAACATGAGCCCCTCGCGCAAACGGGCGACACGCAACAGCTCCTGGCAGCAGGAATCGCCGCGGCAGGCGCAAGCGCCATCGGCCTTGGCCTGCGCATCAAACGCAGCCAGTAGCCGCGAAAATCGAGACCGTCCAGAACAGGTAAGGAGAACCCATGGCATCAAAGAACCTTTTGCCCGTTGCCGCGCTCTGCAGTGCGCTTGCCACCGGCATGCCCGTCGCCGCCCTAGCGACACCCGCCGTAGATGTCCCCTTACCTGCCGTCAACTGTCTCGCCACAAACCAGATGAGCACCATCGCGCGCCAACGCTTCTCGCTTGCGCAGGCAAGCATTTCGACCTCGGGGTGCCTCCGTCGCCGCACGAACAGCTCGATAGTCGTGGATACCGAGCGCTCGTGCACAACGGACGGCCCCCTAACGGGATGCGTTATCTGCACATGGCGCGCAGCTGCAACTGATGCCGATGGCGATTCCTGCGACGTAGAGCTGCGCCTCGACATCACCCTGTCCGATGACTCGGCGGACGGGGCAACAGTCGCCTTCGACAGCACGTTTTTCGAAGACGGAGGAGGTGTATGCCTGGGCTGCGTCCCCTCGAGCGCCGATGGCACGCAGCCCGCTATCTCATTCACCGCATCGTTGAAAATGACCAAGGCGGGCACCGACGCTGCGGCGAAAGGCGAGACCCCCCTGATGCTCTACGCGGGCGGCGCAGAAAGCCAGGAGATTCGGGGCAAACAGCGGACCGGATCGCTCAGCCTGACGCGAGGGACAGATCCCGGTCCTGTCGATATCAGCGCCCAAACACAAGATGTGCATCGCGTCCTCGCCGATCCGGCGCTACTCGAGATGGAATGGAGCGGAGTAGGAGCGGTCGGACTCACCCCCTCGACAGGTGACATCGCAAGCGACTCCAGCGAGAACAGTAGTGAAATAACGTCTGCGGGCACTGACGCCTCAAGCGATATAACACCGCCATCGAGCGGTCCTTCAGCAACTTTTAGCGAGCCAAGCGAAACAACCGCCGCAGTGGGCGGCACGCAAGCTGGCGAAAACTTGGACTATTCCATGCCGACGGACATCGACGAGGACAATTGTTGCATGATGGTCGCGCTCGACCGCACGGAAACCGTCGACGCCGCGAGCATTGAGGTCACCGCTGCCGATAAGCCCGTCCGCAAAGCGGCCATTATCGCATTCCCTAAAATCGTCGAAGTTGTTTTTCTGCCATCGGGCGAGGTCGTAGCCCCCACCCTGCTCACCTTGCTTGGGGCAAAGGGCACGGCCAACCAAATCGACAACCTCACGGTCGTCGACCCTGCGACCACCGCAAAACTGCACCTGTATGCCGTAACCTCGGACGGAGGCAAAACCGAGGAATTCGACGGTGAGAACCTCCTGAATAACCGGATACTCCATAAAATGGAAGACGTCTCGTATCAAATTGAGCTCGAGGGATTTGACCGAGCTCGAGATGCCGATATCATCGCCGCGGCCATTGAATCCCCGCAGCGACTCATGACGCTGCGCTTCGATTACAGCCCCTATGTCGTGATGGGAGGCTGAGGCTTGGGCACCAAATGCCGTCGTTAATACCACTTATATAACGTATAGGATGAGGCATGACGCACCCTGCAGCCCGTTCTGCTACGATTGCCAGGTTGGCATCAATATGGGAGGGTTCATGCCGGGTTTGGGAACGGTCATCAACGTCGCGCTTTTGATTGCGGGCGGACTGCTGGGCCTTATAGGCGGACGCTTTATCACACCCCGCATCCAAGACACGCTCATGAAGGCGTCGGGGCTGTGCGTTTTGTTTATCGGACTGGGCGGCACCATGCAAAAGATGCTCGTCATTGACGGGAAAGCGCTGGAGACCACCGGCACCACCATGCTCATCGTCTCGTTTGCCCTCGGCTCGCTCATCGGCGAGGCCGTTAACCTGGAAGCCGGCATCGAAAACCTGGGCGAATGGCTCAAGCGCAAAACCGGCAGCGAGGGAGACAACGAGTTTACCAATGCCTTTGTCTCGACATCGCTGACCGTCTGCATCGGTGCCATGGCTATCGTAGGATCGATTCAGGACGGTCTGCTCGGCGACTGGTCCACGCTTGCCCTCAAGGGCGCGTTGGACTGCATCATCGTCTGCACCATGACGGCTTCGCTCGGCCGCGGCTGCATCTTCTCCGCCCTGCCCGTTGCCGTATTCCAGGGAACGATTACGCTGTTTGCCGGCGCGCTCTCCCCCATCATGACCGCCGCCGCCCTCGACAGCCTATCGCTCGTGGGCTCTATGCTCATCTTCTGCGTCGGCGTCAACCTCATCCGTCCCCAGACCTTCCGCACGGCCAATATGCTCCCCTCCGTTGTCGTAGCCGTCATCTACGCGCTCCTGTTCTAAATCTATCTACGTAGTGGTATCTCGAACACCTGTTTGATGCTGTGCTATGATATGAGGTCACCGAAGCTGCGTTAGGAGAGGAGAGACGGTGGCCGACCAGGACATCAAGATGCTCATCGAGCGCATTATGGCCGAGGCCCGGACCCATCAGTCCGCCCGTTTCTCACATGAGGTCTATGCTGACGAGCCGATTCTCAAAACCGGTCGTCAGATGCAGAATTTCCTTCCCGACCAGTACCGCAAGATGCGCGAGATATCGCGCTGGCAGGATGACCCCAAAGGCGGCGCGGGTCGCTGGCTTTCGGAAGCCAAGCTTTTCTACCGCCAAGGCCTGCTGATGGCCGACTTTGAGGACGACTGCCCCTACAACGGTACCTTTAAGTCGTACTTTCCCACCTATAACGCCATGAGCGATCGGCAGCTGCGCGGCTATTTTACCTGGCGCGCCCAAGTGCGCCGCGGAACCGTCGAGGAAACGTCTACGTCCTTTGCCTTCCTGTACCTCTATGAGCTGATCTGCGGCATTGGCGTAGATAACCCACTTGATGGTTTTAACAAGATCAAGGCTTTTTGGGATGCCTATCGTGCCTTCGAGCCCGGCATCGACCGGTTTGCACGCGTGTGGTTGCAAGATTACGCCGTGTTCCACGGGCTCAACCCCGAGCTGCTTCGCGACTCTAAAACCGTCGCATTCGACAACGCCCTCATCGAACTGCGGCGTGCGGCGCGAGACCTTGCGCCCGCGCCGACGCCGTCAGACCTGGCGCCTGCGCGTCGCAAGACCTCCAAGCCTACGCTCCCCCTTCCGCCCGACGAGGCGCGCGAGGAGCGACTCATGGCCGCCATCAATGCCCTCTCCACGTATAACCTCAATAACTCAAGACTCGATCGCGGCCACCATCGCGATCTACGCCACGTGGCATGCGCCGTGTATGTCCGTATGGCGCGCTACTATGACACGCACCGAAAGACCGGTATCGTGGCAAGCTTGTTTGGGGAGGAGACGGCCATGCCCTATACCATGTTTGCCTCGGCTGTGTTCTTTTCGCCTAATCGCCACGAGGATTGCGAATACCGTCTGGACCCCATCCATATTTACCGTTGTCAAAATGGCTTTTGGGAATGCATGCGTATCCACGGCAGCAGACAAAAAAGTAGCAAGCTCGGTGAGATGATGCGCGCCTGCGACCAACGCCTGCGCCTGGCCCTAGACCCCACCCATCCTCTAAAGGAGGAGAAGGTCCCCAAATATCTGGCCAAGATCATCGATGACGAGATCGTGGCATGGCTTTCGTGGGACGCCGCGCACCAGCCTGTCAAGATCGATATCGATTTGAGTCAGCTGGGGCACATTCGGAGCGCCGCCGCGCAAACGCGTGAAGCGCTTTTGATTGATGAGGAGCGCGAGGATGATGTGCCTATGGAAGCCGAGGCGACGCTTATCGAGCAACCGAACACCGAGTCTGCGCCCAGCATGACCGCCGGACCTGGCGAGATGGTCACACGGCAAGACGAACCCGACGAGCCGACTGTCTCCACCGAAGAGTTTGGCGTCGTGGCACCGCTCCTCGTGTCTGTGCCCGCGCCCGTAACGCCCGCGTCTGCCGAAGCCGCGAACAAACTCGCGCCCGCCGCAGATGCCTTCCTTCGCGCGCTCCTCGAGCGGAACACGGCGCAGGCCACATTGGCGGTGGCACGGTCGGGCAAGAGTGAGGACATGCTCGTCGATAGCATCAACGAAGCGCTCTTTGACCTGGCGGGCGACACCGTTATTGAATTTGGCTCAACAGGACCGCAGATTATCGAGGACTACGAAGCAGACGTGAGAGGATACCTAGACCATGAGTGATACCGCATCCGCAGCACCCCGCGTGCCCAAGCGCGTCGCCGCCGTCATTCTCAACTCGCTCAAGGGCGGCGTGGTCCCGCGCATCGGCCTTCCCTATATCACCGTGGGGCGCGAGGTCGAGATCCGTGCTCTGCTCACCGACCTGAGCCTCATCGCCGATGGCGGCGCAAGCTTCCGTTTCCTAGTCGGTCGCTACGGCGCCGGCAAGAGCTTTTTGCTCCAGACCATCCGCACGCACGCCATGGGCGAGGGATTCGTCGTCGCCGATGCCGACTTATCCCCTGAACGCCGTCTGCAGGGCGGCCAGGGACAGGGCCTTGCCACATACCGTGAGCTCATCCGCAACATATCGACCAAGACGCGCCCCGAGGGCGGTGCGCTCAACCTTATCCTGGATCGCTGGGTCGCCTCGTGTGCCGATGCCGACGAGTCTGCCGTCAATGCCCAACTGGCCCCACTCGAGGAAATGGTCCACGGCTTCGACTTCGCCCGCATGCTCCGCCGCTACCGCGCGGCCGTATCCGAGGGCGACGAAGAAGCTATGAGCCGCGTGACCAAATGGATTCGCGGCGAGTACCGCACCAAGAGTGAGGCACGCGCCGAGCTGGGCTCCTCGACCATCATCAGCGATGACGACTGGTACGACTACGTTAAGCTCATTGCGCGCTTTTTGGTCTGCAGCGGCTACAAGGGCATGCTGGTGCTCATCGATGAGCTCGTGAATCTGTATAAGATTCCCAACGCCATCACACGCCAATACAACTACGAGAAGATCCTGACCATGTACAACGACACGCTCCAGGGCAAGGCGCAGTACCTGGGCATGATCATGGGCGGCACGCCAACCTCCATCGAAGACCGCCGCCGTGGCGTGTTCTCCTACGAGGCCCTGCGAAGTCGACTCGCTCAGGGCCGCTTTGCACGCGAGGACCTTAAGGACATGCTCGCGCCCATCATCCGCCTGCAGCCACTCACCTACGAGGAGTTGCTGGTGCTGATCGAAAAACTCATGCAGATCCATGCCGGATACTTTGGCTGGACGCCCACGCTTGCCGAGAACGACTTGGTAGACTTTCTCAAGATTGAGTTCGGCCGCGTGGGAGCCGATACGCACCTGACGCCGCGTGAGGTCATCCGTGACTTTATCGAGCTGCTCGATATCCTGTGCCAGAACCCCGATGCAAACGTGGCTGAGTTACTGCAAAGCGTCGGCGGCGACGCGCTGGCACCGGCAGCCGCAACAGGCGACACCGGCACCGCAGACGGCGACCGCAACTTCGCCGAATTCACCATCTAACCTGCCAAAAAGGGACAGGTCTATTTTGGCAGCTTTTATCTGCGCAAACGTTGAGACAGCAATGCAGCAAACCATTGCCAACCGCATTGAGAGGTTCGTATTTGGGGGGAGGCCCCGTGAACGCCTTTGACCGATATGCTCCGTTTATCCAAGACTTCATCTACTCCCACGATTGGGAGAGTCTGCGCTCTATCCAGGTTGCGGCGGCAGATGCCATCTTTAACACACAAGACAATGTGCTCCTAACGGCATCCACAGCTTCCGGCAAAACCGAGGCAGCCTTCTTTCCCATCCTGACCGAGTTTTGGGAGAACCCGCCCGCGAGCGTGGGCGCCCTCTACATCGGCCCCCTCAAAGCGCTCATCAATGATCAGTTCGTCCGCCTCAACGACCTCTGCGAAGAGGCCGATATCCCTGTCTGGCACTGGCATGGCGATGTCTCGCAGTCGCACAAGGCTAAGCTCATTAAAAAACCGAGCGGCATCCTGCAGATTACACCCGAGTCACTCGAAGCGCTTTTAATCCATAAGCACATGGCGATCCCGCGCATGTTTTGCGACCTGCGCTACGTGGTCATCGATGAGGTCCACTCGCTCATGCGCGGCGACCGTGGCGGGCAAACGCTCTGCCTTATCGAGCGACTCTCGCGCATGGCCGGTGTGCAGCCTCGCCGCATTGGCCTTTCGGCTACCATCGGCGACCCCGAGCGCACGGGCGCTTTTCTCTCACAGGGAACGGGGCGCGACTGCGTTATCCCCCGCTTTGAAGAACCGCGCCGCGTGTGGCGCATCTCCATGGAGCACTTCTACAACTCGGGCCCCCAGGCGCAGCAGCGGGGATTCATGGGTACAGGTCCTCAAGAGGCCGAAGTGCTTGCGTGCGAGCGCATCGATGCGGCGGCATCCGCGGCACTGCCCGCCGGCGCCCAAGACATGCGTCACAGCGGACAGCTCACACAAGAGGAGCGCCGTCAACGTCGTGAGCGGGCACAGGGCAAGGCCGCTCCCAAGGACCGCCAAGTTTCCTCGGCCCCCGAGGGCGAAGTCGACATCCCCCAAGCACCCGAACAGGCATTACTCAACCCCACCGATACAGCACCAGACAACGCCGACCCCGGCATGGGATATATCTTTGAGCACACGCGCGGCCGAAAGTGCTTAGTCTTTGCCAACTCGCGCGAGGAGGCAGAGGCCGTATGCTCCATGCTGCGTAGCTACTGCGAGAGCCGGCACGAGCCCGACCGCTTCCTTATCCATCACGGCAACCTCTCGGCATCGCTACGCGAGACGGCAGAAGAGCTCATGCGCGACGAGGAACAGGCACAGACAACCGTCACCACCTCCACGCTGGAGCTCGGCATTGATATCGGTCGCCTGGAGCGCGCGTTCCAGATCGATGCACCGTTTACCGTCAGCTCCTTTTTGCAGCGCATGGGGCGCACGGGACGCCGCGATCTTCCGCCCGAGATGTGGTTTGTCATGCGCGAGGAAGAGCCCGAGCCGCGCACGATGATGCCTGAAACGATACCTTGGAAGCTCCTCCAGGGCATCGCGCTCGTACAACTCTATCGCGAGGAAAAGTGGGTCGAGCCGCCCGAGCTCGATCGACTCCCCTACAGCCTGCTCTATCACCAGACCATGTCGACCCTCGCCAGCACCGGCGAACTCACGCCTGCCGAACTTGCCCAGCGCGTGCTCACGCTCAGCTATTTCCACCGCGTCTCGGCCGATGACTATCGCGTACTGCTGCGCCACCTCATCAAGATCGACCATATCCAGGTCACCGAGGGCGGCGGGCTCATCGTGGGTCTCGCGGGCGAGCGCATCATTAACAACTTTAAGTTCTACGCCGTGTTCCAGGAAAACGAGGAGTTCACCGTTCGCAGCGAGTCGGCCGAGTTGGGCACGATCGTCAATCCGCCACCGCCCGGTGAGCGCATCGCCATCGCCGGACACTGCTGGATTGTCGAGGAAGTGGACTGGAAGCGTCATACCGTCTTTGCCACGCAGGTCAAGGGCCGGGTGCCGGCCTACTTTGGCGACTGTCCCGGTGACATCAATACACACGTACTCGAGCGCATGCGCAAGGCGCTCAACGAACACGCCGCGTATCCGTACCTTATGGGTAACGCACGGGCCCGCCTTGCGCAGGCTCGTCATACGGCCGAGATTTCGGGCGCGGGAACTAAACCGCTCATTAACCTGGGCGGCGATACCTGGGTGCTCTTCCCCTGGCTGGGCAGCTACGCCTTTTTGGCACTCGAGCGCATGCTCAAGATTAAGTGCGCCGCGGAGTTGGGCCTTCGCGGACTCGACCCATCACGCCCGTACTTTATGCAGTTTAAGATGAAGGCCGACGAGGAGACGTTCTTTGAGGTGCTCGCCGCCGAGGCCGAAAAGGACTTCGATCCCATCGAGCTCGTCTATCCCGACGAGGTGCCTTATTTTGATCGCTACGACGAGTACGTTCCCGAGGAGCTCGTGCGCAAGGGCTTTGCCGAAGGCGTGCTCGACATAGAGGGCATGAAGCAGCGTGTCCGCAGCTGGAGCGACCACGCCTAAGACCCGTCTTTTTGGGACGGAGAGACTTACTTGTCGTGAAGGACGGTGCCGAGGAAGTCGGCGTCGAAGGGCACGGCTTCGGCAAAGGCATAATCGCCGTCACTGGCGACGAGCAGGTAGTTTTCCTCGCCGCCGAACTCCGCGTCGCCGCATGGGACCACCCAGGCGTGGGCGAATACCTCGAGTGCCGCGGCAACGCAATCGCGCAGGAACGTCACGTCGCTCCCCCTGTTCGCACTCACGATATTGGCAACATAGATGCCCCCGGGGTTCAGGCTGCCTCGCACCAAACGCAATGCCTCAACCGTCGCCAGCTCGCGTACGGGCTCGGCACCGCCAAAGCAATCGCTCACGACCACGTCGTAGCGACGATGACCCACGCTCGTCACGCCCAGATACGAGCGAGCCTCAGCGGTAATCACTCGCAGGCGATCGCCCACCGTGCGCTCCAGCTCGTCCAGGTAGAACCAACGGCGCGCCAGGCGCGTAATCTCGGCATCGTACTCAATGACGTCCATGCGCAAGCTCTCGTGCGACATCAGTGCAAACTTGGGATAGGCAAACCCGCCGCCGCCCAGCATGAGCATACGGTCGATACCATGCCCGTAAGCATCACGCATTGCGTCCTCAGCCTCAAACACGTCGTCAAACGCGCGATAGTACGCAAAGACGGGCTCCGCCCAACGCTCGCCAACGTAGCTTGCGCTTTGGTAAACGCCGCCTTGCACCAATACACGGACTTCGTCGCCTCCCTCATCGTGCACGCGTTTCACACGCGCCAACCCATGGCGGGTTCGCGCAACCTGCAGACAGGCAGCACGGACAGCGACAGCGGCCGCGCCAAGCGCCGCGGCCCCCAGAGCAACGCCGGCAACGACGCCGGCAGAAACACTCGGCTTGTTCATCTAGAGCTCCTTTTGCAGATAAAGGCCATGGTCATAAAATCCAAGATGACGATAGTACTCACGTGTGCCAATCGCGCTAATCACGTTGATACGCGCATAACCCGCATCCCGGGCAATCTCGCACGCACGTTCTACGAGCAAACGCCCTAACCCGTGATGCTGCGCCGCCTGGCCTTGATCGCCCACGCGCGCCGCCATGCCATACACGTGAACCTCGCGAATCATCGCCTCGTCCGACACCGTCGGCAACTCGTCCGCATGCGCGGCAACAAACGCACGATCGGGCAACGACAGGCGCAAAAAGCCGGCGATCTTGCCTTCGAGCGTCACCCACTGCAAAAAGCGCTCGCGCGTCACCGGCGTCACGTACGCCACTTCCTCGTCAAGGGTCAACTCGTCCAGGTCGGCACCCGCCGTGCTGATCTCGCGATAGCGAATCTCACGCACCGTCGCACCATCACCCCGAGCAGCCAGGCGGTTCTCAACGAGCTGGCGCAGGTTGGGTTTCTTGTTGCCCACCATGATGTCGTCGGAGCTAAAGTCGCGGATCATGCGACTGATGCGGCAGAACGCCGGCGTCACCACGATGTCGTCTGCCAACACATCGAGCAACTCTTCCTCGGGATAGGGGCGCCACTCGCCGCGCTCATAGCGGCCCACCAGACGCGAGCCCTCGATGAGCGCGCACGGGTAGACCTTGACCTCGTCGGGCATAAAGGCCCCCTCGGTCATAAAGCGCTCGTAGTCGCGCTTGTCCCCCTCGGGCGTGGCGCCCAGCAAGTTGAGCATAAAGTGCGCGTGGATCTTAAAGCCAAACAGGCGCGCAAGCGAAAACGCCCGCTCGATCTGCGCCACCGAAATGCGACGCTCGTTGATATCGAGCAAATGTTGGTCGAGACTCTGAATACCCATCTGAATCTTGGTGCAACCCAAGCGGCGGATGAGCGTGAGGGCCTGCGGCGTTACGGCATCGGGGCGCGTCTCGATAACGAGCCCCACCACGCGATGCTTCGCCGTCTCGTTGATGCGCTGCTGGCGCTCGAGCTCCTCCATCGTTGCCGTCTGCCACTCGGTAGCCTCGCCCCATGGCGTACCGGGGCCGTACAGACGACGCACTGCGCGGTTATAGCCACCAACGACAGCATCCACACGCCCCTGCTCGTCGGCAACGCCGGCAGCAAGCTCAGCCTCGTCTGTCGCAATGCCGGCAGCCCGATAGCGCTCACGGCGCTCTGTTACCACCGGCGGCAGGGCATCGGCGGGAGCGTCATCGAGCAGGCGCCCTGCCTCGGCACGACTGATGCCCGGACGCGCCAACATGGGGTTGGCCGCCACGCCGGCGACGGCATCGTCATTGAGCGCACGGAAAAGCTCCGACATAAACCACGTTTGATACCCTTGCGGATAGTCGCTCCAGGTGCCACCGAGCACGATGAGCTCTATCTTGTCGGTCGCATGCCCCATCTGCGAAAGCGCGGTCAGACGAGCGCTCACCTGCAGATACGGGTCAAAGCAGTTTTGCTCCGCACGGGCGCACGCCGGCTCGGCGTGCAGATAGCTTTTAGGCATGCGCAGGTCATTGGGGCAAAACAGGCAATCGCCCGAGCATGGCCAGGGCTTGGTGATAACGGTAATGGTCGCCACGCCCGAAGCCGTGCGACGAGGCTTCATGCGTAGCACCTGCAGTAGTTGACGCTCCAGCTCCGCATCGACATTCCATCCAGCCCAACGAGCCGGCTCCTCACGTTTAACCCGCTGGTAGAACGGCAGCAGACGGCGCTTGGCCAAATCGCGTTTGTCGGCACCCTCGCGGCGCGCCTCGGCATGTATCAGTTTGACGAGCGCCTTGTCGTCTACGGTCTCGCCGCGACGCAGGGCCTCGAGTATGTTCAAGATAATCTGTTCCATGTCCCCATTGTAAAGGCAAAGGCGCCGAAGCCCGTCACGGCTCCGGTGCCTCCATCAAACAGCGCGTCTATGGTTTATAAGTCTTCGATAACCACCCGTCACTCTGAATCAAACGACATGTCACCCGAACCAACCTCAAAACGATACGTGGCAGACTTATCACCGTTGTCGAATTCAAGATTCAATATGGTCTCGCCATCGTACCCAAGCGGAAGGAAATCGCTCTCGAAGTCACCGCTGCCCACGGTGAGGCCCGCCTTAAAGCCCGTAGAGTTCGGAACCGTCATCTCCACGTCGCCCGAGCCCACGCTCACGTCCATCGACTTCGCGGGCGCCTGGTAGAGCTCGAACGTCATGTCGCCCGAACCGACCTCGGCATTCAGGGTGTCGGTCACGGTGCCCGTAAACTCAACGTCTCCCGAGTCCAGAGTCAGGTTGAGGTCATGACACGCAATACCCGCGACCGTCAGATCACCCGATCCTACATTCGCTGTAATGCCCACCATGTTATCGGCAACTTTGCGCGGCAGTTCGACGGTAACCGTGCGGTCAATGGCGCGCTCGTCATCGCAATCGAACTGGCGAATCTTGAGCGTAGAGCCCTTGATTTCGGCCAGGTTCTGGGTTGCCGCATCGAAGGCAACGGTCCCCGTTGCCACGCGACCGCTTTCAATCACGCGCACTGGCCCGCCGGAGACGTGTTTGACCTCCACCGTGCCCGACGTCACGTCCAAGTCAAGCGATGTGAACGCGTCGGCATCAAACGTTTCGCTCGAAAGCTGTTGAGGCCGAGCGGAATAGTTACCGCTATCCAAAAGATCGTCCTCGTCAAGCGCATCGTCCATACCAGACAAGCCGGATACAACATCGTCGAGATCCCACGGACCATCAAAATGAATCAATGTCCGCGAAATGCCAAAGACAAGTCCGATGATGAGCACGAACGCTCCGATGCCGACGCCCAGGCGCAGCCTGGATTCATGCGAAAGCTTCATCATTCGTCACCCTCTTTGGCACATGGCTCAGCGGTGACCGCGGTAGCCACGTCAGCATCAGGTTCCGCAGAAGTATCCTTCCCCTGGGCCTTGACCGCCACCGACGCCGAACCAACCTGGATATCCCCGCGCGCCCAATCGCCATCGAGCGCACGTGCCACCCAGTGATAGATGGGGATCGTAAAGAAGATCAGTGCGGGAAAGGGGCTGGCACCAACCAGGAACATCAGTAAAAAGAACAGCAGCCAGCACACGGCCCAATACGGGAACGACTGGAACGGACCCTTCACCGGAGTCGGGCCGGCCGCAACGGCACCCGTCACCTGAGCCGTCGCCGCATTGGCGGCCTGCGCACTCCAGCTTGCCGCCTGTGCCGCCTTGGCTGCCGCGTCACTTGCCTGCGTTGCCGCCTCAGTCGCACGCGCCGCTGCCTCATGGGTGCGGGCGCGCTCTGCCGCCTCGGCCTCGCGCTGACGAGCGCGGTCCTCGTTCTCAAACTCGATATCGTCCTCGATCTCATCGCTCGGATTGAGGAGCTCGTCCAAACTCACGCCATAGAGTTTGGCGAGCGAGATCAGGTTCTCGGTATCGGGCGAGCTCTCCGCGCGCTCCCATTTACTGACCGCCTGGCGCGACAGTCCCAGCTTTCGTGCCAGCCCTTCTTGGCTAAAGCCCTTGCTGCGACGAAGGTCGGCGAGCCGCTGCGCAGTTTCTACATTCATGGTTCCTCCTATGCTTTTGCCAGCCGTGCCGCCGGACCGCATTTGTTCTTAGGCGCCTTGCACAGTTAAAAATGTATCCGCCACCACCAAAAACATGCCACCTATTTTAGTGAGATTTTTGACAACCGGCGGTTGCGGGCATATATGAGCTGCGGAAATGTGTCCAAACAAAGCAATGACCCGCAGCTCGGTTGTCCCCGTTGCGGCGTTAACGGTAGTATGGTCGTACTGTTTATTCCGCACCGCCAACGGAGGGAGTCCCGCGCCGTGAACCGCGATTTCGCCTCATCGCTCATCCAGCTCAACAACACGTTCTATCGCGAGCACTCCGCCTCCTTCTCCGATACGCGCCAGGCCCCGTGGCCCGGCTGGGTGCGCACCATGGACATCGCGCTCGAACAGCTCGATGTCGCCACGATTGAGCATCCCGTCCGCGTCTTCGATCTCGCCTGCGGCAATATGCGATTCGAGAACTTTGCCGCCGGCGGCGCACTTGCCGCCAAGGGCGTCGACGGCGCAAACCCCTCGGCAGATGCCAGCTGCCCGTTTGAGTTCTACGGTGTCGACTCGTGCCAAGATTTGGCTATCGATGCACATGGACACGCCCTGCGCATTCCCAACCTGCACTTCCAGGAACTCGACGTGCTCGACGCCCTTATGAAGCTCAACCCCGCCGAGACGCCCGACGTGCTTTTCGACGCCCCGCTCGCCGACATCTCGGTCTGCTTTGGTTTTATGCACCACGTGCCGTCGTGCGAGTACCGCGTACGCGTGCTCGACGCCCTGGTGCGCCAGACGCGCCCGGGCGGCATCATCGCCATCAGCTTTTGGGAGTTTATGAATGACGAGCGCATGGCGCGCAAAGCTGTTCGCGCCGAGGCCCGCGCCGAGCTCACCCCGCCGTTTGAGGGTTACGATTCCGCGCAGTTTGAAGCCGGTGACCACCTCATTGGCTGGCAAAACGACCGCCACGCCTACCGCTATTGCCATCACTTTGACGATCAGCAGATCACCGACCTGGTGCGCGGCGTCCGTACGTTCTACAAGAGCGGCGAGGTCCCCGTGCGCGAGCTTGAGCGCTTCCATGCTGACGGTCGCAGCGGCGATCTCAACCGCTATGTGATTCTCAAGCGTCTGTAGGCACCGACGACTCGTCGTCGAACCGCACCGCATCTTTCGGGCAAGCTATGCCCGCCCTTTTCAACCCATTGACGGAACGCGCAGCTATGCGTTCCATACTTATGACCAAGGAGCCTCATGGGAGCCGTCCACGTTCGCACGCCTAAGAACTTTGTGCTCGAGGAGCGCCTGGAGCGCTACGCCGATGCGATTGAGACGAACCCCGAGGCCTATGCCGGAGATTGGCGCGAAGCGTGTGCGCCCGCAGGCAGCAAGCCCTTCGAACGCCTTCACCTGGATCTTGGCTGTGGCAAGGGAACGTACCTTGTAGAGCGCGCGGTCCACGAGCCAAACACGCTCTTTATCGGCATGGACCAAGAGCCCATCTGCATCGCCTATGCCGCGCAGAAATTCTGCGAGCAGGAACTGACCAACGCACTCGTCCTGCCCCGAGGCGCCGCATCGTTGCCGCAGTTGTTTGCCGCAGGCGAGCTCGAAGCCATAACCATCAACTTTCCCACGCCGCAGCCCAAGGCCAAGTACGCCAAAAAGCGACTCGTCCATGTCGACCATTTGATGCTCTACCGCCCGCTCCTTGCAGCCGGCGCAACCGTCACGCTGCGAACCGACAGCAAGCCACTGCGCGACTACGCCCTGGGGCAGTTTGCCGCGGCAGGCTACGACACACTTTGGGTAAGCGACGACGTTCGCCGCGACCATCCCGAGCATCCCGAGACCGAATACGAGCGCCGCACGCGCGAGATGGGTGCCGCCGTCTATGGCATTTGCGCCACTCCCGACACGCTGCCCAGCGATGAACAGCTCCAAGCGGGCCGCGTGCAGGAGCAAAGCCTTGCCTGCTACCTGCCCGAAAACCTCGATGAGCTCACCTACGTGCCCCTCGGCATGGAAGAGGCCGTCGAGAACTTTAAAAACCGCGCCCGCAAGGGCAAGAAGCGCTTACCGCAGGAGTCCCAGGGGCCTCTGATGGTCGCAGCTTCGGCAAACAAGCGCAAATAGGCGCCAGCAAACGTCCCTCAAATCTAAGTGAGTAGACTTTTTTGCGATAGCCAAGCACAACCCGCATAACCAATACTAAAACCGCAGGTAGAGCCCTTGCGCAAAAGCCATGTGCTCGCGATATTGCAAAAAGTCTACTCACTTAGCTGGCAACTGCACCAAACGGCTGGGCAGAACGCCCATTTCCTGCATTTTCTTGCCTGCGAACGCATCGATGCGACGCTACGCCATAATAGTTGGCGGACAATCGCGAGAGAAAGCAAACACATGGCACAGACCAAGACAGATACCGCCGCCAGCACCGTCTCCGGCGCCGGGGCCGCCAGCTCATTCTCGGGCGGCACGGGAACCGAAGCTGAGTTCGGCTCGCTCGGCGCGCTCTCCCCCACCTGGTGGGGGCCCGAGGACGGCAGCGAACCCGAACCGTGGCTCACGCCCGATCAGGCCTTCGAACGCTTCTTTGAATGGACGAGCGACCGTGGCATTGAACTGTGGGATCACCAAGAAGAGGCCCTCATGGACCTGGCTGCCGGCGATCACGTCATTTTGGGCACACCGACCGGATCGGGTAAATCGCTCGTCGCGCTGGGCATGCTCTTTATGGGCATGGCGCAGGGCAAACGTTGCTATTACACAGCCCCTATCAAAGCCTTGGTCAGCGAAAAGTTCTTCGATCTGGTACAGGTGCTCGGCCGCGATAACGTCGGTATGATCACCGGCGACACGCATATCAACACCAAGGCACCCGTCATCTGCTGCACGGCAGAGATTCTTGCCAACGACGCGCTGCGCGAGGGCGAAGATGCCGATGTTGGCTGCGTCGCCATGGACGAGTTCCACTACTTTGCCGACCCCGATCGCGGCTGGGCCTGGCAGGTACCGCTGCTCACCCTGCCTCACACGCAATTCATGCTCATGAGCGCCACGCTCGGCGATGTCACTGCCATCGCCGCCTCACTCGAGGAACACACCGGCGCTACCTGCGACTTGGTCGTCGATGCCCCGCGCCCCGTGCCGCTGAGCTACGACTATGTGACGACCTCCCTCGAGGGCACGGTCGAGCTCGCCATGCGCCGCGGCGAGGCCCCGCTCTACATCGTGCACTTTAGTCAGGACGCCGCACTTGCGACGGCGCAATCCCTCGCCAACTTTGGCATTGCCAGCAAAGAGCAGCGAGAGGCCATTAAGGAGGCGGCCAAGGGCACGAGCTTCTCGACGGCCTTTGGCAAGATCCTCAAGCGCTTGCTCGGCTGCGGCGTCGGCGTGCACCATGCTGGCATGTTGCCGCGCTATCGCCTGTTGGTCGAGCGCTTGGCGCAGCAGGGCCTGCTGCCCGTCATCTGCGGTACCGATACGCTCGGCGTCGGCATCAACGTACCCATCCACACCGTGGTGCTCACCGCGCTCACCAAGTTCGACGGTTACAAGATGCGTCGCCTGCGCGCCCGTGAGTTTCATCAGATCGCTGGTCGCGCCGGTCGCTCGGGCTTCGATACCGAGGGCATGGTGATCGCCGAGGCACCCGAGCACGAGATCGAGAATGCCAAGCTTATGGCCAAGGCGGGCGACGACCCCAAAAAACTCCGCAAGATTAAAAAGAAGAAGGCCCCCGAGGGCTTTGTCACCTGGAACAAGCAGACCTTTGAGCGCCTGATCGAGACGCAGCCCGAGACGCTCAAGCCGCGCCTGCGCATCACGCACTCCATGGTGATTAGCGTGGTCGAGCAGGGCGGCGATGCCCGAGCCCGCGTGCACGACCTCATCGAGACGAGTCTGCAGACTCCCGAGGAAAAGGCCAAGCTCGAGGTTCGCGCCGACGAAATCTTCGCCACGCTCATCGATTCCGGCGTCGTCGTTCGCACCGAGGTGCCGCCCGCACCCGACGCCCCGACTGACGCCGCACCAGACATCGACTATGCACTGACGGTTGATCTGCCCGAGGACTTTGCGCTCGATCAGCCGCTCTCGCCGTTCTTACTTGCCGCATTGGAGCTGCTCGATCCCGAGAGCGAGACCTATACCATGGATCTGATCTCGATGGTCGAGGCAACGCTCGAGGATCCCAAGCAGGTGCTGCGCGCGCAGGAGCGCGCCGCACGCGATCGCGCTATGGCCGAGATGAAAGCCGACGGCATCGAGTATGAGGAGCGCTTGGAGCGCATCCAAGACGTCACGTATGAAAAGCCGCTCGAGGATTTGCTCGACGCCGCCTTTGACAAGTACTGCCAGGAAGTGCCCTGGGCAAACGACTACCAGCTCTCTCCCAAGAGCGTCCTGCGCGATATGCTGGAAAGCGCGAGCGATTTTAAGGGTTACATTCAAAAGCTCGGCATCGCCCGCTCCGAGGGCATTTTGCTGCGCTACCTGGCAGAAGCCTACCGTTCGCTCGACCGCACCGTGCCCATCGAGAAGCGCGACGAGCGTCTGCGCGACATTATCTCGTGGCTGGGCTTTGTGGTGCGCTCGGTGGACTCGAGCCTGGTGGACGAGTGGGAGAACGCCGACAACCCGGCAGCCCTCGATGCTGCGCCGCCGCAGAGCATCGACGAGGTCGTGGCGGACCGCCGCGGCTGCACGCTGTTGGTGCGCAACGCGCTCTTCCGCCGCGTGACCCTTGCCGCCCGCGAGCACGTTCGCGACCTGGGCGAGCTCGACGACGACTGGGGCATGAGCGAGATCCGCTGGCAAAAAGCACTCGACGCTTACCACGAGCAGCACGAGGAAATCCTCACCGACGGAGATGCCCGCAGCGCCGCGATGTTTTCCATTGATGAGTCCGACGAGAAAAACGCGCACGTATGGCACGTGCACCAGATCTTTGCCGACGAGGATGGCGACCACGACTTTGGCATCATGGGCGATGTCGATCTGGACGCCACGCAAGACGGCGGCGAGGTCATCTTCAAAAACTACCGCGTCGGCTTTATCGAGGACCTGCTCGAGGACTAGCCGAACATACTGGAACGAAACGAAGCGGGGCCGTTGGCGATATCGCCAGCGGCCCCGCTTTTGCACTATACGCTATGCCTTACTCGGCATCCTCAACCTCATACGAATCCGCCTCGGCGGGCTCATCGTTTGTCTCTGGCGCAGCCCCGCGTGCCTCGTCAAAGGCCGCCTTCATGGTCTTGTTGCCCCACGTGAGCTTACGAATGGTAAGATCGTCGGCTTTCTTGTTGGCCAGGCGCAGATTGTTCTCGGAGGACAGCAACGCTTCCTTGGTTTTTTGCAGATGGCTAATCGTCTTGTCGATTTCATCGATCGCCGTTTGGAACTTGCGGCTCGCAATCTCGTAGTTGCGACCGAAATCGTTCTTGAACTTCTCCATCTTGGCTTCGAAGTTCGTGACGTCGATATTCTGCTGTTTGTACTCAGCTAGCTCCTGCTTATAGCGCAGCGAACCCATGGCGGCGTTGCGCAGCAGCGTGATCATGGGAATGAAAAACTGCGGACGGATCACGTACATCTTCTCGTAGCGATAGCTCACGTCCACGATGCCGGCGTTATAGAGCTCGCTCTCGGGCTCGAGCAGCGTGCAGAGCACCGCGTACTCACAGCCTTTCTGGCAACGATCGTGATCGAGTTTCTTAAAGAAGTCCTCGTTTTTATGCTTGGTCGCGGTCTCGTCGTTCTCGTTTTTCATCTCGAACATAATCGAAATGACCTCGTTGCCGCTCGCGTCGCACTCGCGGAAGATAAAGTCGCCCTTGGTGCCCTCGGACGCATCGTTATCCTTCTCGAAGTACGCGTTAGGAAACGCCGTCATGCGCAGACGGTTGAACTCGGTCTCGCAGTGCTGCTCGAGCGACTCGCCCACCATCTTGGTGGACAGGCGGACCTTCATGTCCTTAAGGCGCTCAATCTCTTCATCCTTGTAGCGAATCAGGTCATCGCTCGCGCGCTTGGCCTGCGCAAGTTCGAGCTCGTGTGCCGCCTTGGCCTGCTCCTCGCGAGAATCGCGCACTGCCAGCTCGCTCGTCAGCTTGGCACGTGCTTCATCGCGCTCTCGCTCCGCCGCGGCGACTGCCTCCGACAGGTTCATTTTTGCCATCAGCTCCTGCTCGCGCAGCTGGGCACGCAGACCCTCGGCCTCTTGCTCAGATTGTGCCTTTGCGGCGGAAAACTTCTCCTGTACCGTCGCGCGGTAGTCAGCAAGCACGCGCTCGGCCTCGCTGCGAGCGGCATCGAGCTCACGCTGCGACTCTGCCGCGGCAGCGGCAAGTGCCATCTCCTGGGCCTTGTCAGCCGCGGCAAGCCTGGCCTGCAGCTCGGCAATCTGAGCATCACGTGCAGCTAAATCGTTTTGAGCAGCGTTGCGCGCCGCCGACTCGGCAAGCTTGGCTTCGTCATCTTTGCGTCCCAGCTGCGCACGCAAATTGTCGATCTCGCGCTGAAGCTCAGCATTCTCCTTCTGAGCATCGGCACGGGCCTCAACCGCCGCACGCTGACTTGCGCTCTCGCGCTCTGCGGCAGCGCCCTCGAGCTTGGCGCGCAACTCGGCAAGCTCGGCATCGCGCTTGGCGACCTCTTGTGCCAGCTGCTGGGCCGCAGCGTTCTTCTGCTCAACGAGCTGAGCGTTGCGCTGAGACTCTGCCTCCTGCAAAGCAGTCGTCGAACGTGAGCGCTCAAGCTCCAGCGCCTGCTCGCCCTCGCGCTGGACTGCCTTCACACGCTCATCCAGGTCGCGCGAAAACTCGGCATCGCGCACCTGCTTGACGATATCCGCATAGCCAGATGCATCGACCTTAAAGACTTCGCCACAATGCGGGCACTTGATCTCATTCATAGCAGCTCCTCGATGGACGCAAATTTCAACCGCCTACACTCTACCGCGCCGCGCGGACAAAAAAGGCGCCGCCGCCATAATGGCAACGGCGCCAGAACCACCACAAAGGTGCCCGTTCCCCTTGTGTTGGCTTGAGTCCTTACAGGTCGCGATAGTCGATCAGGCGAAGACCGGTTTGAGATTCGAGCCAAGCGCGCAGCTCAGGATCGATCAGCGCATCGACTTCCTTGGTACGATCAGTCGTAAGCGAGCTGCTCTCGAGGATAAAGCGATCAAGATAGCCCGGGTGGCACACAAAGACGACCGTCTCGCCGTCGGACATCTCGCGAACCGTCTGAATGATTGCTTCTTTAGGCTCGTAGCCCGGTTCCATCGAGCGCATCACCATGCGCAGGTCGGTATCTCCGCAATGCACCACCGCCGTGGGGTCGAAGCTTGCCTTTTGCTCCTTAAGGCCCAGCTCCTGGGCAACCGCCGAGATCGCTCGGTTAAGGTTTTTGCTCATTACGGCATGAGCCTCGAAGTAATCGGGCTCGCGGCCCACAATCTCGACAAAGCGGTCGTGCTGCGCACGGATCTCGATGCAGGCCTCGTCGAAGTCTATCAGCTCCTCGCCGCGCTTAAAATGCTCGCGAAAGGTACGGCTGCTATGGAACTCACCGCTCTCGTTGAGCATGCTCGGGATGAGCGCCGGGTCGGCGCACGGCTTACCCAGGCACACGTTGGTATGCTGGCCCACCGCAATATCGGCATCCGCCACGAGCGACCACCCACGCTCGGCCTCGGGCATATTTGGCATAAGGCCCGCCGAGCGCACCAAGCCCTCGTTGACGCTGCGAGCAATCCCTAAGTCAACGGCATACGAATACCCGATATCATCGGCACGAATAAGCAATTGCTTCATAACGACTCCAATCTATGTGAAAACCACCACAAAAGTTCACTGTCCCCTTTGTGGTGGTTCTGGCACCCTATAGCCCAAAGAAGCTAAGAATCTGGTCACGGCTTACGGGCTTGTACTCGTTGGCGTCGAGGCCGACATCGTAGCGAAAGATAGGGCGCTCGCGATCGCGGTTGCGTGCGTTGGTGCGGTCTCCCCTGCTGTGGATATGCCCATGCAGCATGATGGCACCACGCGCCTTGCCATTCCAGCTGAGCATGGGGTAGTGGCTCATAACCAGACGATGGCCCTTGGCATAGCCGGGAGTAATCTCCAAGTAATCGCGCACGTCTTCCCATATATGCGGCGCGTCCGGATCTTCCCAGTCGCCGTCATGGTTGCCACGGATGAGCGTCACATTCTTGCATTCGATACGCTCGCGCAGGCGCACCGCCTCCGCCAAGGGCAAGCGATAGGTAAAGTCACCCAGAATATAGAGACGGTCGTCCGCAGCAACGCACTCATTGATGGCATCGATGACCTTGCGATTCATCTCCTCGACCGAACCAAACGGTCGATCCATATCGTGCAAGATATTCGTATCGCCCAGGTGCAGGTCGGCGGTAAACCACATCATCGTCTATGCCCTCATTTCGCAACGCGTCAAACTCGTGCTAAGTATACAGACACAGCGATGCGGCGGTTAGCCAAAGAGCCCGCCGAACAGGCCGCGACGGCACTTGTCTTGCTTTTTCGAAGCGTCACCCTGAGTTTTCTTGTCCTGCCGCATCTTACGGTCCTGTTCCAGCTCATCATCGTCGAGTAGCAGATCCCACTCAAACGGATCATCCGTCAAATCGAACAGGTCATCGTCGTCAAACATGGCCGCCTCCATTGCCGACTAACGAGCATCCACCACATAGAGCCCAACGCGCACCTGATGCCACGGGCTGCGCTCGGGAGCAACCTGCTGCACACGGACCTCAAATACGTCCTCATGGCCGTAATACATCATCAAGGACAGCGGGCCGACCTCGTTTCCCGGAACATAGCCAAGCTTGGTGTTGCCACAGTAAATCGCAACCGCCTCGGGATCATGGGGATTATCGCGCTCGGCGCACAGCGTCAGTTTATCGCCCACTTTAAGATCGCCTAGGACCAAAGCGCCGTCGGCATATTGAAATCCTGCGATATGAAATGACAGAAGAACACGTGAAGGCTCGTACATGGCAACTCCTCTAACGGCCGGATAAACCAACGCTTAACCTCACTGAGAAGTTTACGGGCCCGTGCGGACACGAATTCACCCGCTCGCGCCTTTCACCCAGTTGCCGCAACGCTTGCGAGACAGAGCGCTTGCAGATAAGATAGGGGTACGGATGGCACCCGTGGCAGCGGGTCTTGCCAACTCCGATACACGTTTTCATCGTGAGAAGTGGCCGCCTTCGCTTGCGCGAAGACGGCCATTTTGTTTGCCCTATGTCATCTGATTCTAATGCACAAACATGCGCACGAACTTGTGCTTCCAGCTTGCGTAAGGAGCAT
>CATZRJ010000005.1 GCA_958423535.1 uncultured Collinsella sp. | reverse complement strand
AAAACTTCTCGGGCTACACCGCCGAGATCATCCAGCACGAAATCGACCACTGCAACGGAATTGTTATATAGTTCCGCCGATTCAAGAAAGCTCCCTGCAGCAAAACAACTGCAGGGAGCTTTTCATAGTGCGGAGCTTCTATCCCACTAGCTCTGGCGGTAATGATCGAAGAAGTCGGCGAGGTCTTCGAGCGACTCTTTAAGCACTTCCATGCGCGGCAGGTACACGATGCGGAAGTGATCAGGCTCGGCCCAGTTAAAGCCGCCGCCGCGCGTGATCAGGATCTTCTTCTCGTGCAGCAGGTCAAGGGCGAACTGCTCGTCATCGGTGATGTTGAACTTCTTAACATCCATCTTGGGGAAGATGTAGAACGCCGCGCGCGGCTTGACCACCGAGATGCCGTCGATCTTGTTGAGCGCCTCATACACAAAGTTGCGCTGCTCGTAGACACGACCGCCGGGACGGATATAGTCGTTGACCGACTGATGGCCGCCGAGCGCCGTCTGGACGATTGACTGGGCCGGCACGTTGGAGCACAGGCGCATGTTGGAGAGCATGTTGATGCCCATGATGAAGTCGCTCATGCAGCGCTGGTTGCCCGAAAGCACCATCCAGCCAATGCGATAGCCCGCGATCATGTGCGACTTGGAAAGGCCGCTAAAGGTGACACAGGGCAGATCGGGAGCGAGCGAGGCAATCGAGACGTGCTCATAGCCGTCCATGCACAGGCGGTCGTAGATCTCGTCTGCAAAAATCATGAGCTGGTGCCTGCGCGCAACCTCAACGATGCCCTCGAGCACCTCACGCGGGTAAACGGAGCCCGTGGGGTTGTTGGGGTTGATGATGACGAGGGCCTTGGTCGCGCTCGTGATCTTGGACTCCATATCCTGCAGATCGGGATACCAATCGGCCTGCTCGTCGCACAGGTAGTGCACAGGATGGCCGCCGGCAAGGGTCGCGCACGCCGTCCAGAGCGGGTAGTCGGGGCTGGGGATCAGGATCTCATCGCCGTTGTCGAGCAGCGCGTTCATCGAAAGTTGAATGAGCTCGGACACGCCGTTGCCCGTGTAGATGTGCTCCATCTGAACGTTGGGCAGGCCTTTGATCTGCGAGTACTGCATGATTGCCTTGCGCGCGGAGAACAGGCCACGCGAGTTGGAATAGCCTTCGCAGTCGGGCAGCTGCTGGCGCATGTCCTTGATGACCTCGTCGGGCGTGCGGAAACCGAAGGGCGCCGGGTTGCCGATATTGAGCTTGAGGATGCGCTCGCCCTCGTCCTCCATGCGGGCAGCCTCGTCGACGACGGGACCGCGCACGTCATACAGGACATTATCGAGCTTGGTGGATTTAGAAAAAGTACGCATGGTGGTGCTCCTTGGAATTTGAGCTGAGGGATGGGGTTCGGGCTTGGAAACGTTACGGGGCGATGATGCCTCGCCTTGATCGGCGTCACCGGCAAGCAGCCAGGTAACATCGACCTCCAAAATGCGGGCGAGCAGCTCTGCCACATCGCGCCGCGGAATCGTCTTGCCGCTCACATATTGGCTCATCTGACTCTTGCCGAGTTTTTTGCCGAGCATCTCCGATGCGCGGATTACGTCCGACTGGCGAACGTCGCGATCGGACATAGTCTGTCGCAGGCGATCGCTAAACGTCTCTTGGGCCACTAGAACCTCCTTGCTGGCAAAGTTCAATTTATAGAACACGAATTGAACCAGAGTTCAATTTAGGCAGCAGTATAACGCGGCACCTCATTCCAAAGTTCAATTTCATAAGAAAATGTACCGAACCCCGAGGATTGTCCCAAAGTGGACAACAGGTACGCGCCTTTAGAGATATTCAAGGAGACGAGCCGCCGCAAGCGAAACGTCAGCCGTGCGATATATCGCATTGATCTGCCGATGAGGATGTCCCTCGAGTGGGCGCACGGCAACATCGAACTGGCAGCGGCGCAAGATGAGCGCCGGAAGAATGCTCACGCCCAGGCCGTCCTCGACCATAGCCATAATCGCATAGTCATCCCAGGTCGACAGCTTAGAACGCACCGTCAGGCCCGCGCGACGAAACAGCGGCGTAATCTCGTCATCGGTGCCGCGTTCCAGCAGAATAAACTGCTCGTTGGCCAAATCGGCAAGGGAAACGACCTCCGCGGTGGCAAGCGAGGAGTCCGCTGGCACCACGGCCATCAGCTCGTCTTGCACCAACGGCCGCGACGCTATGCCGGCGCCGCGTGGTTCGCGCGGAATAAAGCCCAGGTCGCAGCGGCCTTCCGCCACCCATTGCTCAATCTCGGAGTAATCACCCATCAGCAACTCGTAATCGACGTCCGGGTGATCGGCGCGAAAGTGCGCAATCACCGGCGGCAGCACGTGGGTCGCCACACTCGAAAACGTACCGATGCAGATTTTGCCGCGCATGAGCCCACGCATCTCATCCACCCGTCGCTGCAAGCGAGTGAATTCCTCACAGAGCGCCTCGACCGCCGGCATAACTTGCCGCCCGTCGGCAGAAAGTACTACGCCCTCGCGGCTTCTATCGAGAACTTTAAAGCCCCAGTCGGCCTCAAGATCGGCCACCATACGGCTCACGCCCGACTGCGAATAGCTCAGCCGCTCGGCGGCGCGCGTAAAGCTTCCGGCGCGCACGGTCTCCAGCAGCACCTGCATCTTTTGAACATTCGTTTCCACGGCACCCCTCCACCCATGCATGAGCTTTTGTCATGTTATCTATGCATTATATTCGCTTTTCTTCTATAGCCAGTTCACCCATAGTGAACATGCACGGATATAGAGGGGATGTCAGCGCATGAACAACGGACTGCTTACGTACTTAGCAGCATTGCTATTGTTTGGCTCCAACGGCATCATCGCCGCTGCCATCGCGCTGCCGAGCTCCGATATCGTGCTACTACGCACGTTTTTGGGCGCACTCTCGCTTGTCACCATCCTCGTCATCACCCAACGCCATAAGCTGCAGGCGCCATCTCGCCCCCGCGAAGCCGTAGCCCTCCTCCTCTCGGGAGCCGCGCTGGGCGCCAGCTGGATTTTTCTGTTCCGCGCCTACCAGACGATCGGCGTCGGCGTATCCTCGCTGCTGTACTACTGCGGCCCCATCATTGTCATGGCGCTCTCCCCGCTCATCTTTGGCGAAAAGCTGACCGGCGGCAAAATCGCCGGCTTTATCGCCGTCGCTTGCGGTGCTTTTCTCATTGCAGCGCAAGGTCTAGGCGGCAATATGCCCATTGCTGGTATCGCCTGCGGAATCGCCTCGGCATTTTGCTATGCGCTGATGGTCATCGCCAGCAAGGGTGCGCCACACATCGAAGGCCTTGAGAACTCCGCGCTCCAGGTGAGCGCAGCCTTTGTGACCGCGCTGGTCCTCACGCTCATCACGCAGGGCGCCCCCTCATTCCTGTCCGCCGGCGTCGCCGCCAATATTGATTGGCGCGCCGTCGTCATGCTCGGCGTCGTCAACACCGGCATCGGTTGCCTGCTCTACTTTAGCGCTGTCGCCAAGCTGCCCGTCCAGACCGTCGCGGTCGTCGGCTACCTCGAGCCGCTTTCGGCGGTCGTGTTCTCGGCCGTCCTTTTGGGCGAAGCCATAACACCGGTCCGTCTGATGGGCGCCGCGCTTATCATCGGCGGCGCGATCTTTTGCGAACTCGCCGGCAAACGCGCAAACGCCAAAGCCGGTATCGCTCAAGCAGCACGTGCTTAATAGCCCCCGCTTTGAAATGCTGCCTGCGTATATGAATAATCCCCATCTGGGGATTATTGTCTAAAGCTAACCAATGTGCCAAACTGCTCTTGTATGTATAAAGACGGCATAAAGGTTATCTGTCCTAGATAGATAACCGGATGTCCAAGGGAGTCCACGTGGCACAAAACGAACTGGAGGCAAGCCCCCAAGACCAGCGTGGTCAAGGCGGGCACGGAGCCATTCCCCTCTCCGCTGGCATGTTGCTCGTAACGCTCGGCGTCGTCTATGGCGACATCGGCACGAGCCCCATGTACACCATGAAATCAATCGTCGCCAACAACGGCGGCATCGGCACCGTCAGCGAGGACATGATCTTGGGCGCGCTTTCGCTCGTCATCTGGACCATGACGCTCGTGACCACGGTCAAGTACGTGGTTATCGCCATGAAGGCCGACAACCACAACGAAGGCGGCATCTTTGCCCTGTTTAGCCTGGTGCGCAAGGTGGCACCGTGGCTGATTCTCCCCGCCATGATCGGCGGCGCGGCGCTGCTCGCCGACGGCATCCTCACCCCTGCGGTCACGGTTACCACGGCCATCGAGGGCTTGCGCACTATCGAGTGGGGCCATGCGCTTTTGGGTGACGGCCAGACCAACGTCATCATCATCACCATCATCATTATCTGCGGCCTGTTTGCCATGCAGCGCGCCGGCACCTCGTCGATCGGCAAGTTGTTCGGCCCGCTTATGACGCTATGGTTCCTATTCCTGGCTGGCGCCGGCCTGTTCAACATGCTCGGCAACCTGTCCATCCTGCGCGCGCTCAACCCCATTCGCGGCATCATGTTCCTATTCTCGCCCATCAACCACTCGGGCATCATGGTGCTCGGCTTCGTCTTTCTGTCGACGACCGGCGCCGAGGCGCTCTACTCGGACATGGGCCACGTGGGCAAGGCAAACATCTATGCATCCTGGCCGTTTGTTAAGGCGGCCCTTATCCTCAACTATCTGGGTCAGGGAGCTTGGCTGCTCGCCAATAACTCCAACCCCCAGATGCTCGCGATGGATATCGTCAACCCGTTCTACATGATGCTTCCCGAGCCCCTGCGCCCCTTTGCCATCGTGCTTTCGGCCGTGGCGGCCATCATCGCCTCGCAGGCGCTCATCACCGGCTCGTTCTCGCTGGTATCCGAGGCAACGCGCCTCAACCTCATGCCGCACCTGCGCATCCACTACCCCAGCGACACCAAGGGCCAGCTCTATATTCCGCTCGTCAACAACATCATGTGGGTCGGCTGTATCTTCATCGTGCTGCTGTTCCAAAACTCCGAGCGCATGGAGAGCGCCTACGGCCTCGCCATCACCGTGACCATGCTCATGACCACGACGCTTTTGACGAGCTACATCGCCGGCATCCTCAAGCACAAACTGGGTGCCTGCGTCTTCGCACTGCTCTTTGGCGCCATTGAGCTGTGCTTCTTTGCCTCGTGCCTCACCATGTTCTTTGACGGCGGCTACGTCATGATCTTCCTGGCCGCGCTGCTGTTTGGCCTTATGTACGTGTGGCGCCGCGGCACCGCCATCGAGCGCACGCAGACCATCCTGCTGCCCGTCTCCAAGTACATTGACCAGCTCGACCGCCTGCGCAACGACGAGACCTATCCCGTGCTTGCCGACAACCTGGTGTTCCTCACCAACAGCCCCGACCCGCTCACGCTCGACCGCGATGTGCTCTATTCCATCTTGGATAAGCATCCCAAGCGCGCCAAGGCATACTGGTTCATCAACGTGTACGTTACCGATGAGCCCTATACGCACGAGTATTCCGTCGAGACCTTTGGCACGGACTTCCTGTTCCGCGTGCGCCTGGACCTGGGCTTTAAGGTCAACCAGCGCATCAATGCCTACCTGCGCCAGATCGTTGGCGACCTGATGGCATCGGGTGAGCTGCCGCCGCAGCATCACACCTACTCCATCTACGAGACACGCGGCAACGTGGGCGACTTCCGTTTTTGCATGCTGCGCAAGATGCTCGCCCCCGAAACGGACATCAACCGCAACGACCACCGCGTGATGGCCATCAAGTACGCCGTCCGCCGCGCCTGCGGAAGCCCGGCACGCTGGTACGGTCTAGAGAACTCGGCCATCATCATCGAGTACGTGCCGCTGTTTGCCCGCATGCGCCCGGCCGTTAAGCTCGTGCGTGCCCAGGTGCCGCTCGAGGTTCAGATCGAGGAAGCCGAGGAAATGGAAGTCGATATCTTCTCGGACGACTTGGTCAACGGCAACGAGGCCGGTAGGGACATGAACGTCGATCCCACCGAGCTGCTCGAGAGCGTCGCCGATACGCCCGAACAGCAACAGCTCGACGGCCTCGAGAGCGAACAACTCAACGACGTCAACTTCTAGCGACGTCACAAATCAACGACAGCGGCCCTGCACCTCGCGAGAGATGCAGGGCCGCTTTGCATTGCAGTAAAGCTATCGGCTACGAACGACGCGGCTCGGGAACCACGAGCCTATCGGGACTCGCGCCCTCGGCATCTGTCAGGCTCACGTAGCGAATCGACGGATCCTCATACATCGCGTAGTAATAATTGCCCGTGCGCGCGCTAAAGCATCCGGTGTAGATAGTCTTCTCGAACTTGCCATCGCCCATCCTGGACGCCCCCTCAATCATTACCACGCCTTCGAGCGAGCGGAACATACGGACGACGTTTTCGGTCTCGCTCTCCTTTTGCGGGTAATTGGCATTGAGGTACGCCGCCTTTACAAAACGGCTCGGTGAATAGCAGTCACCCGGAATACCGCGCATGCCGGCACCCGCGCCATAGGGCTTGAGCTCGGCGCCACGCCATGTCGCCGTCTGCGGAAAATCGCTTGTGGCGGTGATATAGGTGCGCAGGTTTTCCATGTGCCACGGGAAGGTCGGCTGGTTGGCAAGGGTGTCGACCGGATCGTCGTATACATGCAGGCCGTCAGCCATCATCTCGACCACGATGCTGCGCTGGCTGTCGCCGATAATCCAATGGAGCAGCGACACGCCCAGCCCCTCTCCGGCAGATTTGGCGACAATCACCGTGTCGCGCAGCGCGGCCTCGACCTCATCGACCGTCGAGAACGTCGCTGCCACCCACAGGGGAAACTCATAGGCCGCGATATTGGTCTTTCCATCAACCGGCCCCTCGGCATACTCGGCATAACCCGGGAAATTGAGACCCGCCACGGCGAGGCCCGCATCGTTGCCGCAATCGAAGAACATAGGGTAGTTCTTGTAATCGATGCACATACCGATCACCGCGTGTACCGCCGTCGCGTCGTCGATAAACGAATACGGGATGTGAAACCCGCGCGGCATCACGCGAACCTGTTGGCCGTAGTCAAAGCTCCAGTCGAGGTTGCGGCCCAGATACATGTGACCAGAATTATCGGTAAATCGGATACTCGTACACATGGCGCCTCCTAGCTTTACGTTCTTGCTAAGTTCATTGTCTCCAAACAAAAAGGCGCTAAACACAAAAGCCCGGACATGACAACAATGTCATGCCCGGGCCAAAAGAGACGAAGTGCGGTGCTGTAGTCACCCTAGACAAGTTTACCTTGGCAGTGGTCGATCATATGCTGGATCATCTGTGCCTCAAAGCCCGCGTAGTCACGGCGGCACTCCTTCATCTTGCCGTCGACAATCTGGTCAAAGGCAACCTTGCACTTGATATAGCGCGTGGACTTGGTGACCTCCTCGTGCGTCAGGCAGCTCTCCTCCATCTTGCTGGCGCCCAGGCCAAACACCAAACGGGGGTTGTAGAGTACGTGAGGCTCGCCGGCATCGTCCAGGTAGACGCAAACCTTCTTGGTAACGCCAATCTGGTTAGCGGCAAGGCAGCCGGCATCGTCGAGCGACTTGATGGTATCGATCAGGTCCTGAGCGACCGACTCGTCCTCGACGGTCGCGACCTCGCAACGCTGGGACAGAATAGCCTCGTCGTGGCAAAGCTCTTTAATCATACGTTCCTCCATAGGGGTCGTTGTAACCGCTTAAGTATACGGTACCCACACATTTTCATACGGAAAATACCGCCCGTCCGCTACAAAGCGCCGAACATCAACATGTGAGGAACAGCAAGGTTGTAAAGGCGATATAGTAAGTGAGTTCGTGTCAATTGGCCTAAACTCGGGGCCGAACAAGGAAAGGGTATGCATGGACGAACTATTTCACGTCAGCGAGCGTAAGTCCACAATCGGGACCGAACTTCGCGCTGGACTGACAACGTTCCTGGCAATGGCCTACATCATTGCCGTCAACCCCGCGGTGCTCTCGGGCGCCGGCATCGATGCGGGGGCGCTCGCCTGCGCCACCTGCCTGGGCGCCGGCATCATGACCATCTGCATGGGCATCTTCGCCAACCGCCCGCTCGCCTGCGCGTCGGGCTTAGGCGTCAACGCGATGATCGCTGGAATCGCCACCACCGTCTGCGGCGGTGACTGGCACGTGGCCATGAGCGTCATCTTCCTTGAGGGCGTCGTCATCTTGCTGCTCGTGCTTTGTGGCCTGCGCGAGGCCATCATGGACGCCATCCCGGTTGTCCTGCGTCACGCCATCTCGGTGGGTCTGGGCCTGTTCATCGCCATGATTGGCCTGTGCGATGCCGGCATTATCACCGCTGGCGCCGGTACACTCGTCGGTCTGGGCGACATCACCTCCCCCACCTTCATCGTCGGCATCATCTCCATCCTGGTGACAGTCGCCCTCGCCTGCCGCAACGTCCCCGGCTCGCTGCTCATCGGCATCGTCGTCGCCGTCATCGCCGGTATCCCCCTAGGTGTGACCCAGGCTCCGACCGGTATCATCGCCCCGCTCGACTTCTCGAGCATCGGTGGCCCCATCGCCGACGCCGGCGGCGTGCCTGCCATCGTCAAGGTCCTTACCGACCCCGCGCTCCTCGTCATCTCGTTCTCGCTGCTCATGAGCGACTTCTTCGACACCATGGGCACCGCGATGGCCGTGGCCAAGCAGGGCGAGTTCCTCACCGACGACGGCAACGTCGAGAATATCAAGGAGATCCTGATCGTCGACTCCGCCGCCGCTGCTGTGGGCGGTTTCATGGGCGTCTCCTCCATCACCACCTTCGTCGAGTCCACCTCTGGCGCTGCCGACGGTGGCCGCACGGGCCTCACCTCCGTCACCACCGGCGTGTTGTTCATTCTCGCCGCGTTCTTCTCCCCCATCGTCACCATCGTTTCCAGCGCCGCCACCTGCGGTGCTCTGGTCTACGTCGGCTACCTCATGATGAGCGAGGCCTCCGAGATCGACTGGTCCGACGTGTCGCAGGGTTTCCCGGCGTTCATGATTGTCGCCGGCGTGCCCTTCACCTACTCCATCTCTGCCGGCATTGGACTGGGCTTTATCGCCTACGTGGTCGTCGCACTCTTTAAGGGCGAGGCCTCCAAGATCAAGCCGCTCATGTGGATCGCAGCCCTTGCCTTCCTCGTCTACTTCTTTGTAGCGTAACGGCACAGCCTGCCAAAGCAGAACACCAAAGCGCGGAGTCGCCATGCGGCCCCGCGCTTTTCTTTTCGGCAGAGCGTATGCATCGACATGCGACAATTGGGGCTGTCGATATCACAACGCCGAGAGAAGCCCGTCATGGAAGCATGTCAAAAGCAGATAACCGTTCATTTGGAGCATACGGAAGGCGCACCCGTCATCTACCTCCCCGTGGTCATGGGCGACGGTCGTGATGTTTATGATCGCTGCCGAGAGCTCGACTGTCCGCCATTCACCCTTGTCGCCATTGGCGGGCTCGATTGGAATCGCGAGCTGAGCCCCTGGGCATGCGACGGGACCGTACGCGATGCCGAGCCTTTCGGCGGCCAAGCTGCCGATTTTCTTGATGAGCTGCTGAATCAGATAATCCCCCAGGTCGAGTCGTCGCTTCCTCAGCCGCCCACCTGGCGCGGCATTGCCGGTTACTCGCTCGCGGGCCTCTTCGCACTCTGGTCCCTCTGGCAAACCGACGCCTTTGACCGCGCCGCGAGCGCATCGGGGTCGCTATGGTTTCCCGACTTTGTCGACCGTGCCAGCACGGCCCCTTTTGCCGGCAGCCCGCAAGCCGTCTACCTGTCACTCGGCAAAAAGGAAACCAAGACGCCCAACCGCATGATGCGGCATGTACTCGACGACACACGCGCGATGGAAGTGTTGCTCGTCGAGCGCGGCATTCCAACAACGCTGGAGCTCAACCCCGGCAATCACTTTGCCCAAACCGACTTACGCATGGCCCGCGGCATCCACTGGATACTGACACATTAAAAATGGTGCCCACACGCATATACGCATGGGCACCATATCTTGTTTTAGCTGAACGCAGCTGCTACTCAGCAGCCTCCTCAAGCTCGGAGACATCAAACTCAAAGTCGTTACCCGGCAGGATGGCGTTGAGCACAATGCCCACCAGTGAGCCCACGGCAATGCCGGACAGCGAAATGGTCACGCCGCCCAGCTCCAGCACGATGGCACTGGCGGTGCTGTAAGCAATGCCGAGCGAAAGCACGAGCACCAGAGCCGCCACCAGCACATTGCGGTTGTTCTGGAAATCGACCTGGTTCTCGATGAGGTTGCGGACGCCCACAGCGCTGATCATGCCGTAGAGCACGAGCGACACACCGCCGATCACACACGCCGGCATGGCCGCAATGACAGCCGCGAACTTGGGGCAGAACGAAAGCACGATGGCGCAACACGCGGCAATTCGAATTACGCGCGGGTCGAACACGCGCGTCAGGGCGAGCACGCCGGTGTTCTCACCATACGTAGTGTTGGCCGGAGCGCCAAAGAGCGAAGCCAGAATCGTGGCAAGGCCGTCGCCGAGCAGCGTGCGATGCAGACCGGGATCGGCAATGTAGTTGCGCTCGCAAGTCGAACCGATAGCAGAGATATCGCCGATATGCTCGATCATGGTCGCGAAGGCCAGCGGCATGATGGTGATGATGGCCGTCGTGGCAAGACCGCTATCGAACTGCGGCCCAAAGAGTGCAAACACGGTGTTGTCCCACACGATGGGCAGACCGACCCACGGAGCGGCGGCAACGCCCGAGAAATCAACCTCGCCGAGCGCAGCCGCAACGGCATAGCTCACCACAACGCCCAGCAAAATCGGCACGATCTTGACCATGCCACGGCCCCAGATGTTGCAGATGACGATAACGGCAACGCCAATGACAGCCACAAGCCAGTTGGTCTGGCAGTTAGCAATAGCGGAACTTGCCAGGATCAAGCCGATGGAAATGACGATGGGGCCAGTCACCACCGGCGGAAAGAAACGCATGACACGCTTGGCGCCAAACGCGCGGAAGAGCGCCGCCAGCACCGGATAGAGCAGACCGGCACAAGCTACGCCCAGGCAGGCGTAGGGCAAAAGCTCGGTCTCGCCGTTGGGCGCGATTGCGGCATAACCGGCAATAAAGGCAAACGATGAGCCCAAAAATGCCGGCACCTTGCCACGCGACAAGAAGTGGAACAGCAGCGTGCCCAAGCCGGCAAACAACAGCGTTGCCGAGACCGAGAGACCGGTGAGCACGGGCACCAACACCGTGGCGCCGAACATGGCAAATAGATGCTGCAGGCCGAGCAGGAACATGCGCGGTCGGCCAAGCGACGACGCATCGTAGATGGCATCGGCGACAGCGGGCGTCGAGGATTGGGACATGGATGTCCTTTCGAATGGAGGGGCGATCGGGCATAGCGGATTACCTGCCCGAACGATACGATCCGAACCATTGTACGCGATGCGCCATGTCTCGCACGCGCCGTCACCTGCGAACGTTACCGCTATTGCCAAACGCGCTCGGCAATACGCTTGACCAGCGCGATCTTTGCCCATTGCTCGTCCTCGGTCAGCTTGTTGCCAATCTCGCAGCTGGCAAAGCCGCACTGGGGCGACAGATACAGGTTCTCGAGCGGCACGTACTTTGCAGCTTCGCGGATACGCTCGACGATGGCATCCTCGTTCTCGAGCTCTGCCGCCTTGGTGGTTACCAAGCCCAGCACGACCTTCTTGCCCGGGGCAACGTACTTGAGCGGCTCAAAACCGCCGGCGCGCGGCGTGTCGAACTCCAGATAGAACGCATCGACATTCTCATGCGCAAACAGGTACGGCGCGATGGGATCGTAACCGCCCTCAAAGGCATAGGTAGAGTGGTAGTTACCACGGCACACGTGCGTGTTAATGACCAGGTCGTCGGGCTTGCCCTCGATGGCGGCGTTGTTGAGCGCCACGCCCAGCTCACTCACCTTTTGCAGATCAACCGGGCTCATTCCGGTCTTGGACACAAAGTCGGTATCGCAATAGATGCCCCAGGTGCAGTCATCAAACTGGATGTTGCGGCAGCCTGCTGCGTACAGGTCGGCGATCACCGTGCGATAAGCGGCCGCAATGGCGTCGGCAAGTTCCTCATCGGTCTTATAGACAGCGCGCAGGCTCTCCTGCTGGCCGTCGCAGCGATCGAGCGTGACCTCAGAGAACGTCTGGATCGGCGCCGGAATGGTTTGACGTGCGACCTGACCCTCCCCCTCAAGCGCCTTGACAAACTTAAAGTGCTCGACGAATGGGTGGTTCTCGCCGCTAATGGGACCGGTTACCACGGCGGTATCGGCCGTGGTCTCCTCGTCGTGGAACATATAGCCCGTACGCGAGGTACGGCGTTCAATGCCGTTGAGCCCCCACATAAAGTCGAGGTGCCAGTAACTGCGGCGAAACTCGCCATCGGTGATGACCTGCAGACCGGCGGCCTTCTGCTTTGCCACCAAATCGCGAATGGCATCGTCCTCGACGGCCTTAAGCCCCTCGGCATCAAGCGTGCCTGCCGCATAGGCAGCGCGGGCGTCCTTTACGGCCTGCGGACGAAGAAAGCTGCCGACGATATCGGCGCGAAACGGCGCATTCGGTTGAATTGAAGTGCTCATAGATATCTCCCTTTGCATTGGTTGCTTTACTGGGACAGAGTATGAGCGCTCATATGGACATCGTAAAATATACGTTTATATCAGTTTGATATAGACGTTTCCTATATCAGTCTGGACTGCCATAAAGAGATTTGACCCGCGCGGAGCACAGCAGCCTAGATATGCTGGCGAATCGCGTCGATATAGGCCTGCCCGTAGCGCGTAAGTGTCGTGTTCTTGCGCGTGATGATGCCAATCTCCATGTACTCGTCTACATCAAGCGGAATCGAGATGATGCCGGGACCGTTAAGCTCATGGCTGATCACACCCGAACACACCGTGTAGCCGTTGAGGCCCATGGCCAGGTTGAACAGTGTCGCACGGTCGCGCACGCGGATATTCTTGCGGCGCTCAAACGTCGAGGTCAGTTCCTCGGAATAGTAAAACGAGTTGTAGCTGCCCTGCTCGTAGGACAGGAAGGGATAGTCCTCCAGGTCCTCGAGCGTCACGCTGGAGCGGCCCGCCAGCGGATGGTCGGCACACACAAAGACGTGTGGCGTGGCGCAGAATAGTCCTTCGAACACGAGCTCGTTGGCCGCCAGCATGCGCTCGATAACCTCGCGATTGTGCTCGGATAAGTACAGGATGCCCAGTTCGCTCTTCATATGCGCGACGTCCTCGATAATCTCGTGAGTCTGCTCCTCGCGCAGGGTAAAGTCGTAGCGCGCGGCATCGAACTCACGGATCACATCGACAAACGCATTGACGGCAAAGGAATAATGCTGGCAGCTCACACTAAAGTGCGGCACCTGCTCGGACGCGCCCTTGTACTTGCCCTCGAGCAGGTCGGCCTGGTCGAGTACCTGGCGCGCATAGCCCAAGAAGGTCTCGCCTTCCTCGGACACAATGACGCCCTTGTTGGTGCGCTCAAAGATGTGCACGCCCATCTCGTTTTCGAGATCGCGGATTGATGCGGTAATCGAAGGCTGCGACACAAAGAGCCGGCGCGAGGCCTCGGTGATGCTGCCGCATTCGGCAACTTTGACGACATACCTGAGCTGCTGAAGCTTCATGGCTTTCTCCCTAGACGTTCGTGACGTCGAAACCCGTCGCATCCATCTGACGCATAAACGGCGGCATCTCCCCCGTCGCGGCGCAGGCGGCAATCTGATGCAGAGCCCCGGCAACCGCATCGTCTGCCGCAGCGCCGATATGCCAGCGCGCGGCAGCCGTGACAGCCTCGTTGGCATTGGCGACTGCAACGGAGTTGGGAACGGCATCGATCATGGGCAGATCGTTATCGGAATCGCCAAATACGGCCACCTCATCGGTCGTCAGGCCCAAAGCGCGCGCCAGCTCCAGTGCAGCGCAGCCCTTGTCCCAACCGGCCGGAAGGATGTCAAGCAGGCGCACTCGATTGTTGGGAAACACGAGCGAGAGTTCCGGCACCTCAGCGGCAACGCGCTCGCGTAGCTCCACGAGCTCCTCACGTGAACGGGCACTCCAAATATTCGCCTTAAACACCGGCGCATCATCGACGACGGGACGGCACGGGGCCTCTTCGCCCTTGAGCCACGCGTTGCCGCCCGACTCCATGGCGCGGCGTACGCGCTCGGGATCGCTCGTCACGCAGTAGGCATCGTTATTCCAAAAGTCATCACCCAGGCTGTAGACCTTCAGATACGTATCGTCGGTCTCCTGCTCCAAGTAGTCAGCCAAACGCATAAGGGCGGCGTTGTCGGTCGCGCGCGAAGCGACCGCCTGACCGTCGACAAACATTACCTGGCCGTTGCAGAACGCGCCGGTCGAGAAGCACTCGACGCAATTGCGGAACATCCAGCCCATCGCGGACGGCTGGCGACCCGAAACCGGGCCAAAGTGCAGACCCGCCGCCTGCATGGCATGAATGCCCTCGATGGCGTAGTCGCTGGCGCCGTCATGCCCGGCTGGAATCAGCGTATCGTCCATATCGGTCAGCACAAGTTTAATCATAAGGCCCCCATTCGTATCGGTCCTACCTATTGTAACGACCTGCCAAAATAAACCTGTCCCTTTTTGGCAGGTGCGCTAGTATAGGGAACAACAGATTCGATGCGGGAGTGCCGGCGGTGCAAACCACAAGGCTGAGAGGGCATGGGGCCCAATCCTTTGAACCTGTCAGTTAATGCTGGCGTAGGGAGCATGCCGCCTTTACAGGGGCGCTGTCTATGCACAGCGCCCCTTTTCTATGCCAAGGAGGCATGTGCAGTGATTGATTCGGAACAGCTTAAGCAAAATGTGGTCAAGGCCGTGGAGGAGATTCGCGCCACCAATCCGATGGCCGGCTCCATCACCAACACGGTGACGATCGACTTTGTCGCCAATGCTCAGCTCGCCGTGGGCGGTTCGGCCGCCATGGTCTATCTGCCCGACGAGGGCGAGGCGCTCGTTGCCGGCGGCGGCGCCATCTATCTCAACATGGGCACGCTCTTCCCCATCTACGAGCAGACGATTCCCCGCGCGGCCAAGGCGGCACACGACGCCGGCAAGCCCTGGGTGCTCGATCCGGTGGGCCTGGGCATCGGTAGCCTGCGAACCCAGCTGGTAAACGAGCTCAAGCAGTACAAGCCTGCCATCGTGCGCGGCAACGCCTCCGAGATCATCGCACTCGCCGGCCTGTGGGGTCTTGAGGGCGAGGCAGCTGATCTGAGCCGCGTGCGCGGTGTCGATACCACCGACACGGTCGACGCCGCCCGCGATGCCGCTGTGGCGCTCGCCCGCTACACCGGCGGAGCCGTAGTGGTCTCGGGCGAAGTCGACCTGATTACCGACGGCACGACGGTGGCCAAGTCCCACGGCGGCAGTCCGCTCATGTCCAAGATCACCGGCTGCGGCTGCTCGCAGGGTGGCGTGCTGGCTGTGTACGCCTGCGCTGCCGATCCGTTTACGGCAGCCATCTGCGGCACCGCCGTCTACAACGTTGCCGGCACGCGTGCCGCCGCTGTCGCCGATGCCCCGGCAAGCTTTAAGGTCGCCTTTATCGACGAGCTCTACCGCGCGACCGCCCAGGATATTGCCGATAACCAACTCGAGCTCGAGGAGGCATAAGCCATGTCCGAGCCCGCAACCAATGCCGGCATGAACACACTCGTCGCCGTGGCCATCGCCCCGTGCGGCACCGGCGATGAACTGTCCGCCGAGGTCGCCGAGGTCGTGCGCGTCATTCGCGAGAGCGGCCTTCCCAACCACACCACCTCGATGTTCACCGAGATCGAGGGCGACTGGGACGAGGTCATGCAGGTCGTGCGCGACGCAACCTTTGTGTTGGCGAGCAAGGGCATCCGCACCGAAGTCGTGCTCAAAGCCGATATTCGACCCGGATTTACCGACACCATGACCGGCAAACTCGAGCGCATGGAAGCACAGATCAAAAAGCAGGAGGAAGCACGATGAGCATCCGCGACAACCTTGATATCTCGGCCTATCTGGTACTCGGCCCCGAAAACACGCTCGGGCGTCCCGTGGGCGATGTGGTGGCCCAGGCGCTCGACGCAGGCTTTACCTGCATCCAGGTGCGCTCCAAGGTGGCAAGCGCCCGCGAAATCATCGCGCTGGCCGGCGACGCCGCGCGGGCAATCGCACAGGCCGGCAAGACCGGTCAAGTCGCCTTGCTGATCGACGACCGCCTGGACTGCGTACTCGCCGCGCATGAGCAGGGTATTGCTGTCGACGGCGTGCACGTGGGCCAGAGTGATATTCCCGTCGAGGTCTGCCGCAAACTTTTGGGCCCCGATGCCATCGTGGGCCTTTCGGCACGCTGCGAGGAGATGCTCGAGTACGTCAAGACCGCCGACATGAGCCTGGTCGACTACCTGGGCATCGGCCCGCTCCACGAGACCGAGACCAAACGCGATTGCGGACGCGCAGCCGATGGCTCCATCATCACCAAAAGCTTTGAGGATCTGGCCGCGCTCCACGCGGCAAGCCCCGTGCCCATCGTGGTGGGCGGCGGCGTCAAGACGGCCGACCTGCCGCAGCTCAAGGCCACCGGCGTCGATGGCTTCTTTGTGGTGAGCGCCGTCTGCAGTGCCGACGACCCCTACGCCGCAGCCAAGGAGCTCGTCGATACCTGGCAGCGGGCATAGGCATAAGCCGAGCAGCCGATTCGCAGCCTCATATTCTTCAGCAACGGAAAGCGCATCCCAGCTTGGACCTCCATTCCGGGGCGCGCTTTCCGCATGCGACCCTTACCCCGCCAGATACGCTTCCAGCGTGGGCAAGGTCGCCTCCGCATCGCGGCGACCGATCTGGTAGATGCGTTCGAGTTCATCGGGCTCGCGGCACAGCGACGGCACCTTCACCGATTCACTCGGACGCACCACAAAAATTTCGCCGGCAGCCTCGCGACGTGCCAGGTCATCGAGCGTGGCATTGTAAACCTCATGCCGATGCTCAAGCGCTGCGACAAACTCCGGATAGTGACGGAACACGCGACGTAGCATGGGCATCACGCTGTTGGGCTGCTTCACAAAGCCCGCCGGCTGCGTGAGTACCACGATATTGCGGTCATACCCCTGCGCAAACAGCCATGCACTGGGAATAGAATCAGCCACGCCGCCATCCAGGTACTTACGGCCCTCAATGGCGACAGGACGCGTCGCCACGGGAATTGCCGACGACGCCCGGATCCACTCGATATCCCTCTCGTCGCCATACGGCAGATCGTGGTAGACGGCCTTGCCCGTCTCGATATCGGTACACACGCACGTAAACCGCATGGGGCAGGTGCGATATGTCTCCAGGTCGATGGGATCGCGCTCGATGGGCACCTCGTGATAGGCAAAGTCGGCATTGAACATATCGCCGGTTCGCAGCCAGCTGGCCACGCCTGCATAGCGCTTGTCGGCACAATAGGCCTTGTTGTAGCGAATGGCGCGGCCGATCTGGCGCGATTTAAAGTTGTAGCCAAACGCCGCGCCCGCCGAGACACCCACCATATGGTCGCAGGTCAAACCGTGCTCCATCCAAACGTCGAGCACGCCCGCCGTATACATACCGCGGTAGCCGCCTCCCTCGAGCGCGAGTCCCACCGTGCGCGTCGTATCCGGCTGTGCCATGCGACCATCTCCGTTCCTGCGTTTAAAACCGGGACAAGTATACCCGTCAACATATATCGTCTCAGTCGCATTTTTATCGGACATCGCATCGTCGCGCTGCCGTTTGTCGAATAATGGCCGCCCACAGCATGTGCACCCATATATAATTGTGTGCTGTTGTTTATACTACGCAGTAGTTATCAACAGCGAACATTAGCCGGTAAATTAGCCCAACAACGCAGCGAGGCGGGGGCCTGGATACACGCAAAGCGCCGAACAACAACGCGTGTGCACAACGAGCTCGCCCGACGCAATTCGCCCGACCTCAGAAAGCCGCTTACGACATGGATACTGTCAGCAATTACACCGAAACGCTCGAAAAGACCGTTCGCGACCTTCTCGAGCGTCAGGATGATCTGATTAGGACTGCCTTTACCGACCAGCTTACCGGACTTGGCAACCGCGGCGGCTTTGCCCGTTCCTTAGAGGAAATCTGGGAGCAGGAACTGCCCGTGACCATGGCGTTTATCGACATCGATAACCTTAAGCACTGCAACGACATCTTTGGACATGACGAGGGCAACCGCTATATCTTGCAGGTAAGCCTCTATCTCAAGCTGTATATGAAGGTGGACGAGGCGGCGTTTCGCATAGGCGGCGACGAGTTTGCCATCCTATCTACGGTTGCGACCGAGGACGACCTCGCCGAGCGTCTTGAGCACTGCCGAACGGTCCTGCTCAAAAACAACGATTCCGAGATGCCTCACTCGTTTAGCTATGGAGTGTCGCATGCCGACCCCGCCCTGGGCGAAGCCCCCAATCGCATGACGCTCGATGCCGACCATCGCATGTACGACTACAAGCTACGTCATGCCATGCACCTTGATCGACGCAATATCACGCAAGTCCACGCCGACGACTTCGAAATAAGCGATCGTATTTTCGACGCCTTTTCGATGCTCAACGAGGGCCGCTATTTCTTTATCGAGAACTTGGACAAACATCGCACCCTTTGGTCACAAGGCGCCTTGCGCGATCTTGGCCTTCCCTCGGAGCACATAGACAACTGCCGCGATTACTGGAAAACGCGCGTCCATCCCGATGACCTTGAGGCCTACATCAACGACATCGACCAAGTCTATAACGGCACCAAGCACCGTCGCGTCATGCAGTATCGTGTGCGCAATGCCGTCGGCGACTACGTCCTTTGCCGTGCTCGCGGGTTTCGTATCGACGGCGACGGAAATGTCCCCTCGCTCTATGTCGGCGAGCTCGTCAACCACTCACTTGCCGAAACCGTCGATGCCGCCACAGGCCTCGGAACGCAGCGCATGCTGGCCAACGCCATCGACGCCTGCCGTTGCGACCGTTGCGAGACGGGCCTTATAGCGGTGCGCGTTCGTGGCACGACAAAGCTCAACGAGCTCTACGGGGCCGAGGCTGTCGACAACATGCTCGCCGAATACGCAGGCCGCATGCTGTCGATCACCCGCGGTAGGAGTCGCGTCTTCCGTTCACGAAGTGTCCAGTTCGTCGTGCTCAGCAACGATTTGGACCACGGGGCATTCGAGCAACTGACCCGCCACCTTAAAGAGGCCGTTTTCGCTCCTGTTCAAATCGCGGGCGACACCATTACTCCCGTCTGTCTTGTCGTCCCAGCCTTCTACGAGCACTTAACCCATCAAGCGACCGCCGTTTTAGGCGAACTCGAGCGTCGCCTTCGCACGGCCGGCGGGCTTGTTCCCAACGACAGCCTCCCCATACCCGAGGCGGAGCGCAAAAGCGCCATCGCCGAACGTATCGACCCGCTCACGGGCCTCTATCGACCCAGCGAGTTTATGCGACGCGCCAACGCATTTCTCGAGGCAAGGCGCGACGGCGCTTGGTGTATCGCCACCGTCGACATGGGCCACATGCGCCTATTTAACGAATGGTATGGACAGGCCGAAGGCGACCGTATGCTTGCCGATGTGGGCACGGTGCTCAAGGATATCGAGAACGCCGACATGGGTGTCGCGGGATACTGGGGACAAGACGACTTTTGTCTGCTCATACCCTTTGAGCACGATTTCGTTCACCGAGTCTATGCGCGCGTGCGCGAGGCTGTAGCCAAGCACAACGACGGCGTAGGTTTTTGGCCGTCCATGGGCGTTTACCCCATCGACTCCAATGGGGAGATCACCATCGATGCGCAGGCGAAGGCCATGTTTACCAATCGACGCGCAAAAAACGACTTTAAGGAGCGCATTGCCATTTTCTGCCCCGCGGAGTACGAGCGCGAAGTCGCGTTCCACCGCACGCTGACCGAATTCCAGTACGCGCTCTCAGATGGTCGTATTACCTACCACTTGCAGCCCCAGGTCGATATGGAAACCGGTAAGATTATTGGCGCCGAAGCACTCACCCGCTGGATTGACAAGGACGGCTCTCTCATTTCGCCCGCAACGTTTATCCCCGCACTCGAAGAAAGTGGCTTTGTGGTGACGCTCGACAAGTACATTTGGCAGAGTGTCGCCTCGTGGCTGCGCAAGCGCATCGATCGAGGACTTCGTGTGGTTCCGGTTTCGCTTAATGTGTCGCGTGTGGATATCCTTGCCTGCGACGTTGCCGAACATATGGGGGCGCTTGCCGCCCAATACAACCTACCGCCCGAGCTCATGCGTATCGAGATCACTGAGACGGCTTATACGGAAGAGTCCGAGGCCGTGGACAAACTGACGGCCGACCTGCACACCCGCGGCTTCTCGACCTATATGGACGATTTTGGCACCGGTCAGTCCACGCTCGCGATGCTCAAGAACGTCAACGTCGACGTCATCAAGCTCGACCGCGCCTTTGTACCCACCGACCGCGATCAAGGCCGCAGTACGCAGATCGTGTCATCGATGCTCGAAATGGCGCAGTCGCTCCATCTACCCGTCGAGGTCGAAGGCGTCGAGACAAATGAGCAGGCGAACATGCTACGACAAATGGGCGCCCGCTACGCTCAGGGCTTCCTCTACTACCGCCCCATGCCGGCGAAGGATTTTGAGGCATTGCTCGATGGTGGCAATAACAACTGATACGTTCGCGCGCAAAACGCCACCGCCGAAGGGGGAATTTGCCTCCATTAGCTAACTTATATCCCCAATTCAAACCGAATTGGGGATATGATACAAACCATTGTTCCGCCCAAGGAGGTTATCCATCATGAACGAGTCATATCGCCTGGGTGAGCAATTGATTATTGCCTATCTTCAGCGACTTGCGAATGGCATCTCGACCGCCGAACTCGATGTTGCCGCGCTGCCTGCTGAGCTACGCGCCGTTGGTGAGCAACTGCAAAAGACGCATGCTATCCTGCAACAAGAGCGCCAGCTGCTTGAGCGCAACGCCTATATCGATCCGCTCACCAACTTGGGCAACCGCAGCGGACTCGACCGTCACGTCGAGCAACTCTGGCGCAAAGGCGACCCCTTCACCTGCGCCTATATTGACATCGACCATCTCAAGCATTGCAATGATAGGTTTGGCCACGCCGAAGGCAATCGCTATATTCTGAGCATCTGCCGCACGCTCTCCGAAACCATGGAGCACGATGAGATGCTGTTCCGTATCGGTGGAGACGAGTTTGTGCTCATCTCGCCCTCCGCAAACGAGGCTGAACTCGAGCAGCGCTTGGAGCAGGTACGTGCCGGGCTGATCGAGGCGAGCTCAGGCGGCAAGGCGCCCATGATCGGCAGTTTTAGCTTTGGCTGCTCGCGCGTCGATCCACTTGCCGGCGACACGCGTCGCCAGATGACGATGGATGCCGATCGCAAGATGTATCGCTATAAGCTTATGCATCGTGTGCAGCAACCGAAAGACAATGATGCGCCGCAACGCCCAATCGTCGATCAGCTTCCCTGCAACGACCGAGTGTTCCAAGCGATCTCCATGAGCTCCGAGACGCGCTATCCGTTCATCCTTAACCTCGATACGGGAGAATCGCAATGGTCGGTCAACGCCGTGCGCGATTTTGACCTGCCCTCCCAGCACCCTTTTAACTCGGTCGATATGTGGCTTGCCCGCGTTCATCCCGAGGACCGCGACAACGTACGCGCCGAGCTCGACATGGTGATAAACGGCACGTGGCACTTCCACTACATGCAGTATCGCGTAATGGATGCCACTGGAAAATACGTGCTTTGCGACTGCACGGGCTACCGCTTGGATGGAACCGATACCGAGCCCAACATGTATGTGGGCATTATCATCAACCGAAGCTTGGCAGATACGACCGATTCCGTGACCGGCCTGGGCGATATTCACGCCCTGGTCAACGCCATTGGCGAAATGCGTCGCGTGCCGCGCAAGGCAGGCTTTATTGCCATTAAGGTCGACGATATCGCCGAAGTCAATGCCCGCTTTGGATTCGATGCAGGCGACCGCGTGCTCGCCGAAAGCGCCGCCTGCCTCATGGATTGTTCGCGCGGCAAGGGTCGCCTGTTCCGCTCGACGGGACCAATGTTCGTGGCGCTTTTCGATGAGCTCGGCCCCGAGGCAATCGACGAGCTCGCAAACGAAATCGAACGATTCCTGGGTTCTCCCGTGCTCATCGGCTCGCTTGAATATCAGCCGCCCATTCGCGTGGCCACGCTCCATCTGAACAGCGTTGACCGACAGCCCGTTTCCATTTTGAACGAGCTCAAAGCGTTGCTCGGGAAAGCCGTGCAGGTGCCAGGTACCAAACTGGATTAGCACCGCGCCCGCGCCGCCTCCCCCATCGTGCGATAATCCTCTGCAGAAGTCACCAAAAGCAGAGGGAGTTTGTGATGAAGGTTCTTTTGGTCAATGGCAGCCCCAAGGCAAACGGCAACACCGCCCGCGCACTCGCCGAGGTCGCCGAGCAGCTCAATGCCGAAGGCATTGATACCGAGGTGTTTCAGCTGGGCGCCAAGCCCATTCGCGATTGCATCGGTTGCGGCCAGTGCGGCAAGCTTGGCGGTCGCTGCACCTTTGACGATGATGTAGTGAACGAGCTCATCGCTGCCGCCGAGCAGGCAGATGGCTTTGTTTTTGGCTCACCTGTCTACTATGCGCACCCCAGCGGCCGCATCCTTTCGGCCCTCGATCGCGCCTTCTATGCCGGCAGCAAGGCCTTTGCGCACAAGCCGGGCGCTGCCATCGCCGTCGCCCGTCGCGGCGGCACGTCGACGACCTTCGACGTACTCAACAAGTACTTCACCATCAACCAGATGCCCGTGGTTGCCTCCACGTACTGGAACAACGTGTTTGGTCGCGTGCCCGGCGACGCCAATGGGGACGCCGAGGGCCTTGCCACCATGCGCAACATCGGCAAAAACATGGCCTGGCTCCTTCGCTGTATCGAGGCAGGACAGGCCGCCGGCATCAACGCACCCGAGGCAGATCGAGCAACGACCAACTTCATCAGGTAGAACGGCGGAACAAATACATGAACGTGCAGATTTTTGGCACCAAAAAGTCCTTCGATACCAAGAAGGCGCAGCGCTTTTTTAAGGAGCGCCGCATTAAGGTGCAGTTTATTGACCTTAAGGAAAAGGAGATGAGCAAGGGCGAGCTCACGAGCGTGATGCAGGCGGTCGGCGGCATCGACAAGCTGCTCAATCCCAAAACCAAGGACGAGGAGACGCTCGCGCTCATCCAGCACCTTACCCCCAGTCAGCGCTTCGACAAGCTGCTCGAGAACCAGCAGGTTCTAGCCGAGCCCATCGTGCGCAACGGCAAAAAGGCCACCGTCGGTTATTGCCCCGATGTATGGGGAGCCTGGGAGTAGCTTGTGTTATTTGCCGGCGCGTGGGTATAAGAGCAGGCGTTTGGCATAAGATTCAACTGTAAGCCATGTCTAACAAAGGAGGGCACATGCCCAACAAACCCGTGAAGATCATCATGCTTACCGGATACCTCGGTGCCGGCAAGACCACGCTGCTCAACCACATCCTCGCTAACGACGGCGGCATCCGCGCCGCCGTGATCGTCAACGATATCGGCGAGATCAACGTCGACGCCAGCCTCATCGCCGACGGCGGCCTTTCCGAGACCGACGACCTCATCCCGCTCACCAACGGCTGCATCTGCTGCACGCTTTCGGACGACCTTGCTAACCAGCTGCAGGGCATCGCCGATTCGGGCAAGTTCGACTACATCATCATCGAGGCTTCGGGCATTTGCGAGCCTATCCCCATCGCCTACACCATCTCGAGCTTCTGCGACGAGGCCAAGGTGGGCGGCGAGCCCAAGCTCGCGCTCGACAACATCGTGGCCGTGGTCGACTGCGCCCGCATGTACGACGAGTTCAACGGCGGCCGCGACCTGCTGGCTGAGGATATCGACGAGGACGACATCGAGAGCCTGCTCATCCAGCAGATCGAGTTTTGCTCCACGCTGATCCTCAACAAGACCGATACCGTGAGCCCTGAGCAGATCGCCGAGCTCAAGGCCATCGTGCGCAGCCTGCAGAAAGACGCCGTGATCGTCGAGGCCCAAAACGGCGAGGTCCCCATGGAGGAGCTGCTCGATACCGACCGCTTCGACTTTATGCGCGCCTACAACTCCGCCGCCTGGATCGAGGCCATGGAGCATCCCGAGGAGCACGACGACCCCGAGGTGCTCGAGTACGACATCGAGACCTTTGTGTACTCGCGCCGCAAGCCGTTTGACCTGCAGAAGTTCACCGATTTTGTTGAGCAGGAGTGGCCCGACGAGGTCATCCGCGTCAAAGGTCCGCTGTGGCAGACTGGCGATCCGGACATGTGCTACATGTTTGAGCAGGCCGGCCACCAGATGCGCCTGATGGAGAACGGCCTGTTTGTCGACTCGGCGCCCGAGGGCGAGAAGCAGAAGATCATCGACGAGAACCCCGAAATCATGCAGATTTGGGACGACGAGACGGGCGACCGCATGACGAGCCTGTGCATCATCGGCCGTCACATGGACAAGGATGCGCTCATCGCCTCCCTCGATGCCTGCCTGACCGACTGGCACCGCGCCTAGGTTTATCCAAGCGGGCATTTTTCCGCCTATGTAACCGCCAAACCACCACGAAGGTGCCCTTCGTGGTGGTTTTTCGTTCTGAGCCAAGGAGATTCATGTTCAACATTGTGCTGTATGCGCCCGAGATTCCGGCCAATACGGGCAATATCGGCCGTACCTGCGTGGTCGCCGGCGCCCGTCTGCATCTGGTGGAGCCACTGGGCTTTTCGCTCGACGACAAGACGGTACGTCGCGCCGGCCTGGGCTACTGGCAAAACTTGGACGTGACGACCTATGCCGACTGGGAGGATTTCCTTGCGCGCAACGGCCTCTCCCCCGCCGATGGCCGCCTGCATCTGCTGACCAAAAAGGCACGCCGCACCTATGCGCAAAGCACCTACCGCGACGGTGACTATTTGGTCTTTGGCAGCGAGAGCTCGGGCATTCCCGAGCCACTGCTTGCCGCGGCGCCCGAGCGCTGCGAGCGCATCCCCATGCTGCGCGATTGCGACTCACTCGATAACGCCGAAGCTTGGGAAGCTCACGAGGAATCGCTCGGGCATACCGAGGACAGCCACGAGGCCATCCTTCAGCAGGATATCTGCGGCAACTTCGTCAATCCGGACGACTATCGTATCAGCGCACTCAACCTCTCCAACAGCGCCGCCATCGTCCTCTACGAGGCGCTGCGCCAAACAGGCTTTCCGGGAATGTGACAAAGGGGCTGTCCCTTTGTCACATTCAAGCGCCACGCCGACGGCACACACCTAATTAATGCTCTAGATAACGAGCCGTCACTTTTAATCAGAATTAACTAAAGTAAAATGAAATTAAACGACGGTGTGAAAGGAGAGCCTTGTGAAATATCTCGAGAACCCATTTACCCCCAGTTTTGGCGAGGTTCCTGCCCATCTCGCTGGCAGACAACAGATTATTCGGGATTTGGACCGCGCCTTCTTGAGCCAGCGCAGGCGCCCAGAATTGACCTCGATCTTCTCAGGCGCGCGTGGAACCGGTAAAACCGCTCTCATGTCGTCGCTCGCGACAAGGGCGGAATCCCACGGCTGGATAGCCGTAAAGACGACCGCGCTCCCGGGAATGCTTGAGGAAATCGAGTTCGGGGCGAAACGCGCCGCAGCCCATCTCATCGACTCGTCCAGCCACTTCGAAGTCACCGGTCTCGGAATTGCACCGCTCGGCAGCATCGAGGTCAATCGCGTTCACGATGCCTCAACCTGGCGTTATCGCATGAGCGACATCATCGACCAGCTCAACGAGGCGGGCACCGGTCTGCTCGTCACGGTTGACGAGGTGGACCCGACACTCAACGAGATGATTCAGCTCGCAGCGACGTATCAGCACTTTGTGACCGATGGGAAACGCGTCGCCCTGCTCATGGCGGGACTTCCCAACAACGTATCGACGCTACTGAACCACAAGACGGTCTCGTTCCTTCGCCGCGCCCAACAATATCATCTGGGCCGCATTGCCGACTATGACGTGCGCGAGGCCTTGATTCGCACAATCCAGGAAAACGATCGCCTGGCAGATGCTGAGGGAATCGATCGAGCCGTTCGCTCGATCTCTGGCTTTCCCTTCCTATTGCAACTCGTAGGCTACCGTGCCTGGGACCTCACAAGCGATTCGAAGGAAATCTCGTCACGCGACTTTGACCTGGGAATCAAAATCGCGCGCGACGAGATGGACGACCGAATCCTCGCGGCAACCTATCGGGAACTCACGGCAGAGGACAAGCGATTCCTCATCGCCATGCTCGATGACGAGGAAGAGTCCACCACCGCTGACCTTGTCGAGCGCCTTAAGCGTTCGCCGCAGCAGGTCTCCCGCTACCGACGCCGCATGATAGACGCCGGCATCATCGGGGAGCGAGGACGAGGGCTCGTCGCATTTGAATTGCCATTCTTCCGCGACTATCTCGCAGCTCAATGCGTGAAATAGAAGTCAATGCGACAAAGGGGTGCCCCTTTGTCGCATCGCCTATAGATAGCGGCCGGTAATGCTCTTGGAGCAGGCCGCGATGTCGCCCGGCGTGCCGGCGCAGACGATTTGCCCGCCCGCGTCGCCACCGCCCGGGCCCATGTCGATCACGTAATCGGCGTTACGGATAAGATCGAGGTCGTGCTCGATCACGACAACCGTGGCGCCCTTGGCAACAAGGCCGTCAAACACGTTCAACAGCACCTGAACATCGAGCGGATGTAGTCCGATCGTGGGCTCGTCAAATACGAATACGGCATCGTCCTGCACGCGGCCCATCTCGCTCGCAAGCTTAAGGCGCTGCGCCTCGCCGCCTGAAAGCGCCGGCGTGGGCTCACCAAGCGTGAGATAACCCAATCCCAGGTCGTGCAAGGTCTGCAAGCGCGTCTGAACTTTCTTGAGTCCCAGTGTGGCGTCGATGGCCTCGTCCACGCTCATGTCCATGAGCTGCGGCAACGTAAGCAGACTCCCGTCCTTGCCCTCGCGATGGATATGCGAAGCCGCGTCTGCATAACGCGAACCACGACATGCCGGGCAGACGATCTCGACGTCGGGCAGAAACTGCACGTCGAGCGATATCGAGCCCGTGCCATCGCACGTAGGGCAGCGCAAGGCGCCAGTGTTGTAGCTAAAGGCACCCGCCTTGTAGCCGGCTGCCTTGGCCTCGGGCGTACGGGCGAAGGCGCGGCGCAGCTCATCATGGATGTCGGCATAGGTCGCCACCGTCGAGCGCACGTTGGCGCCGATAGGCGTGGCGTCAATCAGGTTGGCGCGTGCGATACCCTCGGCGTCGACCCAGCGCACATGGCTTGGCAGGCGCTCGCCAGCTGCCTGGGCTCTAAGCGCCGGAATGAGCGTCTCGAGCACCAACGTCGTCTTGCCCGAACCCGAAACGCCCGTCACCGCGACAAGACGGCCGCGCGGAATATCGACTTCGAGCGGCTTGACGGTATGGATGGCATTAGTTGCCATGCGGATGTGGCCCTGATCAAACATTTCCTCGTCAGTCACCTGCGGGCGCAAACGCTTGGGGTCTGCGCGCAAAAACGGTGCGATGCGGCTGCCCTGCGATTGTTCGACCTCGTCAACCGTACCAGCGGCGATCACATTGCCGCCGCCTGCTCCGGCAACGGGGCCCATCTCAACCAGATAATCAGCCTCCGCCAACACGCGCGTATCGTGGTCGACAACAACCACGGTGTTGCCGTCGCCCACTAGGTCGCGCATCACACCCACCAATCCGTCGACATTGGCAGGATGCAGGCCAATTGAGGGCTCGTCCAGTACATAAAGCACACCCGTCGATCGGTTGCGCACCACGCGGGCGAGCTGCACGCGCTGACGCTCACCCGTGGAGAGCGTGGCACCGGCGCGATCGAGCGAAAGGTAATCGAGACCCAGGTCGACCAGACGACGAGCCGTGCCCAAAAACGAATCGCAGATATCCGCTGCCATGGGCCGCATCTCGGGCGGCAAGGATGCGGGCACCCCGCGCACCCACTCAATCGCATCACCAAGCGTCATGGCCGCCGCCTGTGACAGATTGATACCGCGCACCTGGGGCTGGCGCGCAGCCTCGGAGAGACGCGTACCGTCGCAATCACGGCATGGGCCCTCGCGCAAAAAGCGCGCAACGCGTTTTAAGCCCTTATCGTCCTTGACCTTGGCGAGCGCATTCTCGACGGTATAGACGGCGTTGTAATAGGTGAAGTCGAGCGGCGTGGCACCCTCGCCGTTTTTGGGAACGTAAAGAATGTGCTTCTTAACCGCCGGGCCGTGGAACACGATGTCGCGCTCTTGAGGCGTGAGCTGGTTAAACGGCACGTCGGTACGCACGCCCATCTCGCCGGCCACCTGCTTCATCAGATCCCACATAAGCGTACCCCAGGGAAGCACTGCGCCCTCGTTGATGGTCTTTGACTCGTCGGGCACCAGGCTCGCCTCGTCCACCTCGCGCATGACACCGGTGCCGCCGCAGATAGGGCACGCACCACCGCTATTGAAAGCCAAATCCTCGGCACTCGGCGCGTAGAACTCGCGGCCGCACGTCGGACACGTGAGCGACAGGCCTGCGGCCACGTTAAGGCTCGGCTCCAAACGCGCCCCGCAATGCGGGCATACGTGATGGGCGCAACGGCTAAAGAGCAGACGCAGGCTATTGTTGAGCTCGGTCATGGTGCCAAAGGTAGAACGCACGCCCGGCACGCTGGGGCGCTGATGCAATGCGAGCGCCGCCGGCACGTGCAGCACCTCGTCCACCTGGGCATGTTCGGCCTGCGTTAGACGACGGCGGGTATAGGTGCTTAGCGCCTCCAGGTAGCGACGCGAGCCCTCGGCATAAAGAACCCCCAGCGCCAGCGAACTCTTGCCCGAGCCCGACACGCCGGCAATACCCACGAGCTTTCCCAGCGGAATATCGATATCGATGTCCTTGAGGTTGTGGACGCGCGCGCCACGCACCTCGATAGCCTGCGGGCTCATCTTCTGTTCCGTCACCTTTATCACCCTACTCGTGCCATAAAACGCGGTCGCGGATGTACTCGCCCAGCATGGGCACAGTAAACCGGACGAGACCATATCCGGCAGCCTCGATGACGCGCTCGCGAATCAGGCTTGCGCGATATTTACTCGCCCAGCTCTGGGTGCGATCACAGCGCTCAATGATATCCGCCATGCGCGTCGGTTTACCCTCATCAGCAGCCATAGTCTCGATAAAGAGGCGTTGCGGACTGCGCAGCCCGTAATACAGGGGCGCGTCAACCGCTTCGTAGAACTCGGAGACGGCATCCGCATGACCATCCTCGACATCGCGCTCTTCAATGACCTGCGAGCCACGCCGGACAGCAGACCGCCACATGTAATAGCCCACCAGCTGAACCATGTAGGGATGCCCCATGCTCTTGCGCGCCGCAAGGTCCGCTGTCTCCGCGTCAACGTAAAGACCAGCGTCTTTGACCGTCTGGACATATGAATCGCGCACCTTGGGCAAAGATATCGCCCCCAGCGTACGCTGCTGGGCACGCCGCAAAAACGTCACGCTCGGCTCTTCGAGCAGGTCGTCAACCATACTGGGTAAGCCGGCGAACACCAGCGCAAGACCGCGCTGGTCGCTATCGGGCAAGCCCGTAGCATCCTGGTCTCCGAGCACCTGCTGATAGAGAACGGCAAGAGCCGCCAGTTCCTCGATAGACGCCGATTGCGCCTCGTCAATCGCAAACAGTATGCCCTTGCCTGGACCGAGCTTCTTGAGGCGCTCGTTGACCAGCCCTCGTAACGTTTCGCCCTTTGCTCGCGCCGCCTCGACCGACATCCGGCCAAACGACGGACCGAACTCCATTGACGTCACAACGGGTTTATTCGAGCGAAGCGCGTCGGCCAAGCGGTCGCATAAGCCAAGCGAAGCGGAATCGGAGACAACCGCCCATCCGCGCTCGCTGGCCAGACGTTGCAGCTCCCGCAGGAGAACTGTCTTGCCGCAGCCGCGGTTTCCCGTAATGAGCATGAGCCTGCCCGGCGCTCCGGCGCCGTTATCGAGCCCTTCCGCGAAATCTTCGATGACCGACTCGCGACCGATGAGTATCGGAGGCCGCTTGCCAGCCGTTGGCTTAAAGGGATTTGGATTCATGTCGGCCTCCTCGGATTGGCAAACCCTGGTAATAGTTATACCAACTTATACCGAGTTATACCAATAGCATGTGACAAAGGAACTGTCCCTTTGTCACATGTGGCCGAAAAACTCGGCGTCTGCTGCTCGCCAGGGGCGGAAGGTGGCGGGATCGATCTTTACGTGCGCCGCGGCGGGTACGTCGTACCATTTGACCGTGTAACCGGCGCCGTGAGAGCAAAAGACCGAGTCGGGCGTGTTGGGCAGATCGGCCTCGGGCTCATAGGCGGCCGTCTCGATTACGTGCTCGACATCATGGCAAGCCGCATAGCCGGCGGACTCCAGGTACAGATGCCCGCGACCGCTCGTGTAGGCAGCCACCTCCAGCGCGTAATCCTGCACCTCGGAAGCCGGCACGCGACCCACAAGCTTCGCCCGGTCTCCCGCCATCGTCGGCGACTCGTACTCGGCACCCATGCGCGTGGCATCCGAGAGCGCCCGGCCCACGCACTCCCCCGGCACCTCGAGCTCAAAGCGATACCACGGCTCCAACAGCACTGCCGCGCCGGCCTCACGCGCCTGCATGAGCCCCTGGCGAATCGCGCGGTACGTGGCCTGGCGAAAGTCGCCGCCCTCGGTGTGCTTGGCATGCGCGCGGCCGCCCGTGAGCGTAATGCGCACATCGGTGATGGGCGAGCCGGTCAGCACGCCCAGATGATCGCGCTCCATGGCGTTGGTGAGCGCCAAACGCTGCCAGTTAAGATCGAGCTCGTCGGTCGAGGTCACGGTGCCAAACTGCACGCCCGAACCCGCTGGCAACGGCTCCAGGCGCAGATGCACCTCGGCATAGTGGTGCAGCGGCTCAAAGTGGCCCACGCCCTCGACTGGCTGCGAAATAGTCTCCTTATAGAGAATGCCGCCAGACTCAAACGCAACCGAAAGGCCAAAACGATCGGCCAACACCCGCTGCACGACCTCGAGTTGCACGGCGCCCATCAACTGCAAATGAATCTGCTCGAGATGCGTATTCCAGCTTACGCCGAGCATGGGATCTTCGTCGGCAAGCTCGGCCAGTGCCTGGAACACCGTATGGACATCGTGTTCGCCCGGAAGCACCGTATAGGTGAGGACTGGCGCAATGACAGGTGCATTGCCCGCGGGCTCCGCGCCCAGGGCATCACCCGGGCGAACGTGTGCAAGGCCCGTCACGGCGCAGATGCCGCCAGCGGCAACTTCTTGGGCAAGCTCATACTTTTCGCCGTTATAGATGCGTACCTGATCGACCTTCTGCTCCCATGCCTCGGCACCGGAACGTCCGTCAATCATCTGCTTGGCATGCAACGTGCCGCCGGTCACTTTAACCCAAGCCAAGCGCTCGCCGCGATCCCCTCGGCTGACACGATAGACGCGCGCGGCAAACTCCGGGAGCCACGCCTGTTCACGCATCAGCGCACATATGCCATCCAACAGCTCGTCCACGCCTTGGTCCTTGAGCGCCGAGCCGGCAAAACAGGGAAAGAGCTTGCGCTCGGCAACCATGCGCGGCAGCGTCGCGACGGAAAGCTCACCCGCTTCAAAAAACTCCTCGAGCGCCGCCTCGTCCAACGCAGCAGCGTCCTCCTGAACGGCGCCGCCCGCCAGCAGTTCGTTGGCATCCAGGCAGCCTTCGGAAAGACGCTGCCCAAGTTGTGCCAGCAAAACATCGCGGCCGGGATTCTCCAAATCGATTTTGTTGATGAAGATGAACGTCGGGATGTCATAGCGCGCAAGCAGGCGCCACAGGGTTTCGGTGTGTCCTTGCACGCCGTCGTTGGCGCCTACAACCAAAATCGCGTAGTCGAGTGCGCGCAGCGTGCGCTCCGCCTCGGCAGAAAAATCGACATGCCCCGGCGCATCCACGAGCATGACGTGGGCATCGCCATGGTCGAGCACGGCCTGCGACGAGAAAATCGTGATGCCACGCTCGCGCTCGATCGCGTTTGTATCCAGATGCGAATCGCCATCGTCCACGCGGCCGCGCTTGCGAATGCGACCCGCGTTGAACAACATGGCCTCGGCCAACGTGGTCTTGCCGGCATCGACATGCGCCAAGATTCCAACGACCGCTTGCTTCGACATGGCTCTCCTCTTATTACAAGCCCATCGCACGCGGCAACGGGCGTCCTCGTTCCACACTGGATGATACAATTTACGTGCCGGCGGGCGAAGCGGGCCCTATCCCCCGACCGAGCTCATCGCCCCGCGTTGCCGCGCGGCGATTTTCGTAGGTTCGCGCCTTGCGAAAGCCGGCTTGCAAAACAGCGCAGCGAACGAAAATAGCCCCACCCGGGGCCATTTTCGTTCGCACGAATTGTTGATGCGCGCCCTCGATCTTATGCCTCGCGCAACCAATCGAACGCAACGCGCGGTGTGCCGTCCGATACATGCACGACGCCGGCACGCTCGAACCCCGCCTTAATGCTCGCACCCTGCATGGGCAGGTTATCCTGATGCGTGTCGATGCGCAGGTGATCGGCACGTTCTTTGGCAAAGGCAAACATCGCAGCCGCGATACCGTGCACGGTGCCGTCGGATGCCACACGGTGCAGCACGGCGTACGGAGTGTCGCTACGCCATTGACCGTCCTCAATGACGTCATAGCACTCGTCCGGGCCCGGTAAAAAGGCAAACGTCGCCACCACGCGGCCGTCGACTTCGCACACATAGCTGCCACCGGCGGCGATATCGGCAGCCAGCTGCTCGGCAGAAGGCGTGCCCTCGGGCCACTGCGTGGCGTTGCCATGCGCACGCATAAAGGCGCGGGCCGCGTCATAGATAGCCATGACGGCGGGAATGTCGGTATCGAGGGTTTTTCTGATCATCACGCGGCGACCTCACGTTTATTGGTATCACTTTGATTGAGCAATGATACCAACGTTTGGAGAAGGGCGCGAAGCAGATGGGGAGCAAAAAGCGAGCCGCCTGGTCAAAGGCCAAAAGCGAGTTTTTGGGCGCTGCCACCGGCGGCGATATGAGCGACCTGTTTGCGCGCGAGGATGAGCGCCGCGACGCCCTGGACGCCGAGCGAGATGAGGCCTGGCGCTACAAGTCGTGCGAGCGAAAAAACCGTTACGACACGCGCGCCGAGGCCGAGGCCGTTATGGCCGACTGCGAAAACCGCGGGCGACGTGGTTTGGCCTGCTACAAATGCGAGTACTGCGGCGGCTGGCATCTGACGTCGCATCCTTGGAAATAGACTCCGCATCGGCACGGCACTGACGGAGCGCCAACCATCGCACGCAAGCTACGGGCGCGGCGGAACCAAAACATCGTAGCGAACGGCCTTGCCCGCAAGTTGATAGCTCGGCTTAACGCCGGCAAGCAGTGGCCCCTTCACCGGCCGCTTGATAACCACCTTGCGCGGGTGAACCGCAAGCGCAGCTTCGACCAACGTCTCCTCATCGGCGCACGGCTGCTCCAGATGATGCAAGAGTTGGAACTTCTTTTTAACCGCCGCGCTCTTGGTGCGTCCGGGAAACATGGGGTCCAGATACACCACGTCAGGAGCGGTGAGCTCGCCCTGCCCGATCAGCTCAGCTGTATGGCGAAGGCCGGCAATGCTGTCCTCGCCCGCATGTAAGCGCATGCGCGCCACGGCTGTCGCAAGCGCCGGATCATCTGCCGCGCGATCCAAGGCATCCTTGAGGAGCGCCGCGATCACGCAATCCTGCTCATACAGATCGACGCTAAAGCCCGCGGCCGCCAGCAGCAGCGAATCCTCGCCAAAGCCTGCCGTGGCGTCAATCGCCCATGGGCTCTCGATGCCTTTTGCGCGCGCAGCCTTTACCAGCAGTTCTTGCTGCAGACGGCCCTGCTTGAGCCGTGGAAGCATGCGGCCAAAATCGGCACGCAGCTCCATCGTGCCGTCGGTAAGCGTGAGGCCCTCGGGCTTCCCGATTAGCTCAAGCCCCGCGGACCGAGCAACAGAAAAGGGATCGACGACGCCCATGGGTACTCCTTAACAAGCAAAACGAATACGCGAGCGCCGTTTATGTCGGCACCCAACCGTCCTCTATTGTCCCACATGCGACATGGCCCACAGCATCCCAATGCAAAGCACCGCCATCAATCCCGTGCACACGGCAGCGATCACAGAATCACCCATGCGCCTTCCCAACGACCGCGGCTCATGCACTTGCCCTGCTCCGTACATCATGGCTCCTCCTTGAGACCAGCTCTTACCATGGACCCATCATCGCAGCGCCGCGCATACGCTGCCATCGATTTGACTTACGCCCAGCTTTCTTTTTTGAAAGGTTGGACCGTGCGGGCAAGAGACGCTTTCAAACGCATGCATCGCCCCGTTGAACTACAATGTGCTTCACGATATGTGCAGTACATTGGGTGCGCCAAGTTGGCGTACTCGTATCGAAAGGACCAGCCATGAGCTTCACTCGCAAGACTCTCAAAATCCTTGCTCTCATCTACTTTGTTTTGGGCATCGCCAGCCTCGTCACCGCCGGCGTCGGTATCGCCACGGGCGGTCTCGATTCCACGTACGGTTCGTACGCCACGCTCGCAGCGGTCGTGCTTATCGCCAAGGGTCTCGTCGACCTTGCCGCAGGCGTCGCCGGTATCAAGGGCGCCAACAAGCCTTCGCAGGTGGACGGCGCGTTTAAGCTCGGTATTGTTGCCGCGGTCGCCACGCTTGCCCAAGCGGTGCTCACGCTTCCCGCGTTTGGCGGCGACGCCATCAACTTTGGCGCCTTTGTCATCGTGGTGTACGACCTGTTCTTTGTTCAGCAGGCACACGCCGTTAAGGCCGAGAACAAGGACCGCCTGTAGGCACCTGTCTCCCATAGCCCCTGCTATCAAGCAGCTAAAAAGGGCCGATCGCGCATCTCCGCGGTCGGCCCTTTACGTTTGCCCAGATAAAACCTACCAAAATAAACCTGTCCCTTTTTGGCAGGTTGTTAGCTGTGGCGGTACTCGGCGATGATGAAGTCGATGTCGGTTTGAAGGGTGTCCAAGTTTGCCAGGCGCTCTTTGTCGGCAGGGCGCGTGCGGTAGTAGTACGGCGTCATCTGGAACACCGCCTCGATGTCTGCCTGAGTCTGGAGCGTAATGTGCGCAGACACCCGCTGCGTTCCGACTAACTCGAGCTCGGTGGTCTTCGGCAGCTTCTCATCGTTAAGGTACGGCGTGTCGTAGAGCACCTCTTTGAGCCCAAAGAGATGACGAGCACCCGGTACCACGGTATAGAGTGAACCCTCTGGCGCCAGCACGCGGGCAAACTCGCGCTCGTTAAAGGGAGCAAAGAGTTCGGTCACCATATCGAAGGCGCCATCGGCCACGGGGATGTCCTTCATGTTGGCCACGAAGTAGGTCGCATCGCCGCGCTTGGCGGCAAGGCGCACCATCTCTTTGCCCAGGTCAAAGCCGTAAGCATCCACGCCCGGCACCGCGCCCATGGCGCTGGTGTAGTAGCCCTCGCCGCAGCAAATATCGAGCAACGTCATGGGGCCGTTCGTAGACGCAGCGCACCCAGCCGCCCGCTCACGCACCAGCTCGACCATTGCATCGCGCAACGGCGCATAGTAGCCACGGTTTAGAAAGTCACGACGGCTGCGTGCCTGCGACTTGGGATCGCCCATGGAGTCGCCGCTCTTGGACGAGCGCAGGAGATATAGATAACCCTCGCGCGCACGGTCAAACCGGTGCCCACCCGCGCATGCAGCACCGCGTTCGTCATCCACCAGCGGTTCATGGCAAACGGGACACAACAACATGGCAACTCCTTAGCGCGAACAACACAACGCCCACCATTGTCTCACGCCTTCCCCACCTAGTCATTGGGGACGTTCTTGAATGACTAGTTAGAAGAGATAAGGAGTGTCCCCAGCTGCCGACAGAAAAGGAACGTCCCCAAGTGCCGACTGGTTGCATTAGGAGTATCATCATCTGCGCAAATAAGCACGAAAGAGCATGTTAGAGATTGAGAGCGTATGGCTGACACCGTATCTAAGCACATTGACATGACCACCGGCTCGCTGTGGCGCAATATTCCCCTGTTCGCCTTCCCCGTGGCCGCCACGAGCATCTTGGAGCAGCTGTCGAACCTCATCGCCACGGTCATTATCGGTAACTTCTCGAGCGACCAGGGAACCCTCGCCATGGCGGCGGTCGGCTCCAATGTTCCGCTTACCAGTCTTATGCTCAACCTGTTTATTGGCATGTCGCTTGGCTCCAACGTGGTCATCGCCAACGCTATCGGCCGCAACGATCAGAACATGGTCAAACGCGCCGTCCATACCTCGATTTTAATGGCACTCGTGGGCTTTGTCGTCATCGCTCTGGGCGAGATCTTTGCCGAGCCCATGCTCGCCGCGCTCAACGTTCCCGCCGAGACCATGCCGCTCGCCTCACTCTATCTACGCGTCTTTTTGCTGAGCATGCCCTCGATTTTGCTCTACAACTTTGAGGCCGCGATCTTCCGCTCCGTCGGCATCACCCGCATGCCGCTGCAGGCGCTTGCCGTGTCCACCGTCCTCAACATTGGCCTGGACCTCATCTTTGTCCCCGTACTTCACTGGGGCGTCGCGGGCGTCGCCATCGCCACCGCCATCGCCTACACCGTCAGCGCCGCTACGCTCTTTATCCGCCTGCTCAAGACCGACTCTGTCGTCCGCGTCACCCCGCGTGACTTGGCTATCGACCCCGTCGCCCTCAAGCGCATCGTCAAGATCGGCCTGCCCGCCGGCATCCAAAGCGCCGTCTTTGCCGTCGCCAACATCATCATCCAGTCCGCCATCAACAGCCTGGGCACCGAGGTCATGGCGGCATCGAGCGCCGCTATGAGCTTGGAGTACGTGTGCTATAACCTGCTCAACAGCTTTAGCCAGGCTTGCACCACCTTTGTGGGACAAAACCACGGTGCCCGCCAGATCGACCGCTGCACCAAAACGCTCAAGGTCTGCCTGGTCGAAGGCGGTATCGTCGCGCTCACCACAATTATCGTTATTGTCGGCCTGGGGCGTGAGATCTTGTCGCTGTTCAACAGTGATCCCAACATCGTCTCGATCGGCTATATCCGCGTGTGCTCGATCTTCCCGGCGTACGCCTTTAGCATGTTCTACGAAAACATGTCCGGCTACCTGCGCGGCTTTGGTATCTCGCTCACGCCCGCCCTCATCACCATGATCTGCGTCTGCGGCATCCGCTTCTATTGGGTGTTCTGCGTGTTCCCGCACTTCCGCACCTTTGCGAACATCATGATGGTCTACCCCATCAGCCTGGGCACCACGGCGTTCTTTATGGTCGTGGCGGTGCTACTCTGCCACCCGGCACGCACCTATCGCGCCACCCAAGCCAAAGCGACAGCCCGCTAAACACCGCACCCAACGCCACGCCAGTCATTAATTGACAATATGCGAGCTCATATAGTCGATAAAGCGCCTCGTGGCGATAGGCATGGTGTCCCAGCTGCGCCAGGCCGCCACCACGTCGCGCGAGGGGGCATGCACGATGGGCCGCACACGAATATCGGCTCGCATGCCCTCCACAGTACGACGGTAGAGCATGCTCACGCCTAGGCCCTCCTCCACCATCGCCATGATGGTGTAGTCGTCGGTGACCTCGCTCGTCACATGCGGCGACAGCCCATGCGCCGCAAATGCATCGAGCACCAGGCTCTGTTCGCCCTCATCCAGCAGCACAAACGGCTCGGACGCCAGGTCGGCGAGTGTCACCTTTTCCTTTGCCGTCAGCGGATGCGCGGCCGGCAACAATGCCACCAACTCGTCGTGATAGACCACGCGCTTCTCGAGCCCCGCGGTAAATCCGCGCGCCGTAAAGCAAAAATCAACCACGCCATCGTGCACCCACTGGGCGTTGCGCGTGTAATCGCCCTGCTTGAGGGTAAAGTGCACGCCCGGGTGCAGCGCACCAAAGTCGCGAATCACGCGCGGCAACACGGTTCGACTCACGTTGGTAAACGTCGCAATGCGAATATCGGTCGACGAAAGCCCCAGCAGCTCCTGGCGCTTGCTCTCGAGCTCGGCCTCGGCGGTCACGATCTGGCGCAGGTACGGCAGATACTGCTTGCCGTCGCGCGTAAGCGACACGCCCTGCTTACCGCGCTCAATAAGCGTGGTACCCAGCTCACGCTCGAGCGCCTTGACGGCCTGGCTCACCGCACTTTGCGTATAGCCCAGCTCGTTGGCCGCACGTTTCAGGCTGCCGCAATCGACCACCATACAAACAATCTGATACCGCGATGCCATCGTGCCTCCACATCAATGCAGCCGTAAAACGTTTTGCCGGGGCTTTTTCTGCCTACATTAGTATTTCTTAATCATACTGAAGATACATTCGCTTTACTACATCCACATCTGGGAGCAGAATCCTTTTTGCGTAACCGTTCTGTAACAAAAGGAGTCCCATGGATCGCAAAAAAGCAATCGCGCTCTCATTTTCCGTTCCCGTCGCATGGGGCTTTTCGTATCCCCTCATGAAGATCGGCATGGACAGCATGAACGCCACGAGCATCGTCGCGCTACGCTGCATCATCGCCTTTGTGGTCTGCCTGCTGCTCTTCCACAAGCACGCGTTGCGCATTAACCGCGACCTTATGGTCCGTGCCGCCATCATCGGCGCCATTATGGCAACCGAGCTCACCTGCATGTGCCTGGGCTCCAGCCTCACCTCTGCCTCCACTGCCGGCTTTTTGCAGAGCCTGACGGTCGTGATCGTGCCGTTTGCCAACGCAGCTCTGCTGCGTCGCGCCCCCGAGCGCAAGGTGCTCATCGGCACGGCTATCGTCACCTGCGGCATGCTGCTGCTCTCGGGCGCCGACTTTACCAGCCTGAATCCCGGCGCAATCATCATGCTGCTCTCGGCCTTTATCTATGCCAGCCACATTATCGTGGCCAAGCGCTTTGTCGAAGAAGTCGATCCGCTGGCTCTGGGCGTTTGGCAGCTAGGCTTTGGCGGTTTGTTCTCGGGCGTCGCGGCATTCACCTTTGGCGGCTTCACGCTTCCCAGCACGCCCAGCGAGATCGTCGTTGTCGTCGCGCTCGCACTCATCTGCTCTGCCTACGGCTTTATCACCCAGACGCTCGTGCAGCCCCACGTGCCCGCCGAGACCACCGGCTTTGCCTTCTCGCTCGAGCCGGTCTGCTCCGCTGTCTTCTCGTTCTTCCTAGTCGGCGAGGTCCTGAGCCCCATCGCCTTCCTGGGTGCAGCTCTCATCCTCACCGGTGTCATGGCGGCAACCGTCGAGCTTCCGCGCCTCCGCGCACATGGACGCGCTCGTATGGCAGGAGCGCCCGAGCGCGCCTCGTAGACCCCGCTCTTCATGCAGCCGCGGCATAAAGGCAACCGGTGCGCCTTTACAATAGATGCCAACAGAGCATCTGCCATAAAGGAGCCCCATGGACACCGCAACCCGCGACCGCAACATAGCAACTTGGTTGGGCAATGCGCCGCAGCCGGTACGTGACACTACGAACCAGCTGCTCGAGCGCATCGCCCTTTTGCGTGCCGAGCAGACTATCTACCCGGCACAAGACGACATCCTCAATGCCCTCGCCTACACCCCGGCCGACCAGGTCAAAGTTGTCATCTTGGGTCAGGACCCCTATCACGGACCCAACCAGGCCATGGGGCTGTCGTTCTCGGTCCCCGCGACGCAAACCAAGTTGCCGCCGAGCCTGCGCAACATCTATAATGAGCTCAAAGCCGATCTGGGCTGCCCCATTCCCGCCACGGGAGACCTAACCCCATGGGCACAACAGGGCGTCCTGCTTCTCAACACTACGCTCACCGTGCGCGAGCATGCCGCCAACTCACACGCCAAACTAGGCTGGAGCACGCTCACCGACTACGTTATCGAACGCTGCTGCCAGCTGCCCCAGCCGGTCGTCTTTTTGGCATGGGGTCGCTTTGCCCAGCAGATGGTCGAAGGCAAGCTCGCCGCTACCGGCGCGGGCAAGGCAACCGGCAAGTTCTGCCTGGCCTCTACGCACCCCTCGCCGCTTTCGGCCAACCGTGCCACGGCAGAACTCCCCGCTTTTATGGGGTCGCGCCCCTTCTCTGCCGCCAATCGGCTACTCGAACAACACGGCTCGACCCCCGTCAACTGGACTTGCCTCGGCTAAAAATCGAGACATCAAAAACGCGCCCGACGGCTTTCCATCGGGCGCGATTCCTATTCGGGCCAGATAAACTGGGTGCGGCCGGCCTCGCCGCCATCGATCAACAGACTCTGTCCGGTCATAAACCGGTTGGTCACGCCCACAAAGTAGATCCACTCAGCGATCTCTCGAGCGGTAGCCCAGCGTTTAAGCGGCGTGAGCTCCATAATCTGGTTCCACAGGTGCTCGTCTTCCATCACGCAACGGTTGAGCGGCGTGATAACGCCACCCGGGTCCACACTGTTGGCAATGGCCTGCGGCGCCAGACGGTTTGCAAGGTTCTTGGTGTAGGCGATAACGCCGCCCTTGCTGGCAGCATAGGCGGGAAACTCCGATCCCGTATGCCCGCTCGCCGACCCCACATTGACCACGGATTTGATAGCCGGCGCCGGCTTGGCGGCAAGCCCCTCTCCCACAAAGGCGTAGCGCTCGGTCACGTTGATGGTGCCATACAGGTTGGCAGCAATGTCGTCGGCCGAATCCTGCGTACCGGCAACGTTCACGATTACCTGAGGCTCAAGGTCGCCTGGAAACGAGTCAGGCTCGCGGACATCAACGATCAGATGGCGATAGCGCTCGTGTTCGATCACCGCCGGCAGCAGATCAAAGCCCACGACCTCGTGGCCCTCGTCCAAAAAGCGCTGCACGCATGCGGCTCCGATACCGCCCGAAGCGCCCGTGATCAAAACCCGCATACTTGCTCCTTAGGCGGTTGCGTGGCGCTCGAGGTACTCGGAGCCCACATTCTCGCGCTCCCAGCCGCGCACGACCTTGTAGCCCACGGGGCTCAGGAAAACCTCGCACAGCAGCTCGGCAACAGCGCCGGTCAGCGAGCACATAAGGACCTGCACCCAGGTCCAACCAAAGAACGTGTGGCTCACCACAATGGCAAAGACCAAGTTGTCGATAAACTGGCCAACACCCGTGGACACATAGGAGCGGAAGGCGAAGCTCGCAAAGTTATTCTTTTTGAGCATGCGGCCGAGCGACTGGTTGAGCGTGGAGTTAACCACGGCAGAAACGAGCATTGCCAGCGAAGAGCCCAGCACCACGTACCAGGTGCCGCCGATGGTGGCGTTAAGGGCGGTGTTGACCTCGATCATGCCGGTGTCGTAGTAGGCGCCCCACATACCGGGCGTGAGCGAGCATGCCCAAAAGCACAGGCTCACGGCCAGGTTGACCAGCAGCGCGAGGATAGAGATTTTGATGGATGCCTTGGCGCCAAAGCGCTTGCAGATCATGTCCTGGCACAAAAACGAAACCCAGCTCACCACAAAGCCGCAATCGAGTGCCAGATACGGCAGGCTGATAAGCTCTTTGTTGGCCAGCAGGTTCATCATGATGACGCTCACGAAAAACAGCGAAACCGTTGCCGCGGGAATGCTCCGCAACAGGACCTTGTAGTCCTCCATGACCTTCTTGATCATTATGTACTCCTTTGGTTTTAGGTTTAACGAGCAGGATATCGGACCCGAACTGCTCGGACGCCCCGGTCTTGAGACGACGGTGGGTATAATAGCCGCTCACACGGCATAAGGCAAGCAAACGGCGCGGCAGCCCCGCAGGACCACCGCGCCGATACGTTAAAAGGCTACGTTGCCAAACTCCGACAGGATCAGGTCGGGGTTGTGGTCGGTTGCCCAATCCACGTTCCACGGGCTCGTAAACAGCAGCAGCTTACCGCCGCGCATGTCCTCGACACGCAGCGTGTCGCGCGTGAGCGAAAGGCCCGGGATATCAATAGTGTCGGGGTCGTTCTGGATCCAGCGGATGTCCGTATAGGGCAGCGGCTGGCGGCGAACCTCAACACGGTACTCGGCCTTGAGACGGCGCTCGAGCACCTCAAACTGCAGCACGCCGACCACGCCCACAATGACGCTTTCCATGCCGGCACCCAACTCGCGGAAGATCTGGATAGCACCCTCCTGGGCAAGCTCCTCCATACCCTTGACGAACTGCTTGCGCTTGAGCGTATCGACCTGCGTAATGCGAGCGAACATCTCGGGGGCAAACGTCGGGATCTGCGGATACTGCACGTGGCGCTTGCCAGAGCACACGGTGTCGCCGATGCTAAAGATACCCGGATCGAACAGGCCCACGATATCGCCCGCGTACGCCTCGTCAACAATCGCGCGGTCATCGGCCATCATCGAGGTGCCCGTGGCCAGCTTGAGTTTACGGTTGCCCTGCATGTGGAAGGCATCCATGCCACGCTCGAACTTGCCCGAGCAAATGCGCACAAAGGCGATGCGATCTCGGTGGTTCTTGTCCATATTGGCCTGGATCTTAAACACAAAGCCGCTAAAGTCGTCGCGGCAGGGATCGACCGGCTCGCCGGTGAGCGTATCGGTATAGGCGCGCGGCGTCGGGGCCAGACGCAGGAACTCCTTGAGGAAGGGCTCCACGCCAAAGTTGGTGAGCGCCGAGCCAAAGAACGCCGGGCTCAGCTTGCCGCAGGCCACGGCATCCAAGTCGAGCTCGTCGCCGGCGCCATCGAGCAGCTCGATGTCGTCCATCAGGTTCTTATGGTTCTCTTCGCCAATAAGCTCGTCCATGGAGGGGTCGCCCAGCTCAGCCTCGACCTCGGCGACCTTCTTGGTGGCGTTGGCGTGACCGTCGCCCTCAAAGGCGATAACGCGACGGGTCTGACGATCGAACACACCGCGGAAATTGCGGCCGCTGCCGATCGGCCAGTTCATGGGATAGGTGTTGATGCCCAGAACATTCTCGATCTCTTCCATGAGCTCAAACGGATCGCGAGCCTCGTGGTCGAGCTTGTTCACAAAGGTGAAGATGGGAATGTGACGCAGTGTGCAGACCTTAAAGAGCTTTTTGGTCTGGGCCTCGACGCCCTTAGCGCCGTCGATGACCATGACAGCGGCGTCGGCGGCCATAAGGGTACGGTAGGTATCCTCCGAGAAGTCCTGGTGGCCGGGGGTATCGAGGATGTTGACGCAGGCGCCGTTGTAGGTGAACTGCAGCACCGAGGAGGTAACGGAAATACCGCGCTCCTTCTCGATGTCCATCCAGTCCGAGACGGCATGCTTGGCCGAGCTCTTACCCTTGACGGAGCCGGCGGTCTGAATGCTGCCGGTATAGAGCAGCAGCTTCTCGGTAAGTGTGGTCTTACCGGCGTCCGGGTGGCTGATGATCGCGAATGTGCGGCGCGACGAGATTTCATCCGACAGGCTTGCCATGCGGATCCTTTCTTGCATTGAGTGCATTACGTCGTTGTAACCGCATTATTGTAGCCGCGAAACCTCGCTCTAGGACGCCTATCAGGACAAATTCATCAGTTGGGGCTTGGGCAGCCGGCCCAATCCGCATTTGCCTCTTGCAGAACTGTGCATAGTGTATATATACTGTGCTTACCGGTTATATACACGTGTAGCCCATCAGCTAAGGAGCCGCTGTGGACATCATCCTATCCAATTCGAGCGACAAGCCCATCTATGAGCAGATATCCTCGCAGGTCAAAGCTCAGATCCTTTCGGGCACGCTCGCTACGGGAGCCAAACTCCCCAGCATCCGTGCACTCGCGAGCGATCTTGGCGTGAGCGTCATCACCACCAAGCGCGCCTACGCCGACCTGGAGCAGCTCGGGTTTATCTGCACCGTGCAGGGCAAGGGCTGCTTTGTCGCCGAGGGCAACCAGGAACTCTTGCGCGAAAACCAGCTCTGCCATATCGAAGAGCTACTTGCGAAAGCGGCGAGCCAAGCCGAAACCCTGGGTGTCACACGCGACAAGCTGCACGAAATGCTCGACCTGGTAGCCCCCGAAACCATGCAGTAGCCATCTGCAAGAAAGGCTATGCCATGCAAAACCTTTTAGAACTCAAAGGCATCTCACGCCGTGTGAGCGACCGCTTTTCACTACGCGACGTCGCGGTCGCTGTGGAGCCCGGCCAGATCGTTGGCTTTGTAGGCGCAAACGGCGCCGGCAAAACAACGACGATTCGAGCCGCTCTCGGGCTCATACAGCTTGATGCCGGCGAGGTGCACCTGTTTGGGCAGCGCTGTGGCGCCGACGCGCCCGATGAGTCGCAACGCCATCTACGCTCCCGCGTCGGTCTTGTCCTGGACACGTGCCCCTTCCCCTCCACGCTCAAGGTGGGCCAGATCGAGGCGCTCGTAGGCCCGGCGCACCCCACGTGGGACCGCGAAACGTTCGCCGGATTCATCAACCGATTTGGCCTCGATCCCAAGACAAAGGTCAAGGACCTCTCCCGCGGCATGGGCATGAAACTGCAGCTTGCCTGTGCACTCAGCCACAATGCCAAGCTGCTCGTTTTGGACGAAGCCACCGCGGGCCTCGATCCCATGGCACGCGAGGAACTGCTTGATGAGCTGCTTGCCTTTGTCGCCGACGGCCAGCACAGTGTGCTGCTCTCGAGCCACATTACGTCCGACCTCGATCGCACCGCTGATCGCGTCATCTGCATCGATAATGGCTCGATTATTTTTGACCTGCCGCGCGAGGACATTACCGACCGCGCCGGCATCGCCCACTGCACCCAATCGCAGGCTGCCGAGCTTATGGCTTGCGTCGAAGGCGCCCGTGCCGCCCACCACGCCTATAGCGTGGACGTGCTCGTGCCCAACCGTTGCGAAACGCTCGAGGCCTTTCCCGAGATTCCCTGCGATCGGGCAACCATTGATGACTACCTGCGCCTCACGCTGAAAGGGGCTTCGAAATGAAACGCGCCTTTATGTCCGAGCTCGCCATCGCTCGTTCGCTTATCCCGAGCATTGCAGGAGTCGGCCTGTTCATCTTCGTCGTGCTGACGCTCGCCAACGCGTCGGATGGCGATTCCGGTATGAGCGCCGGCGCCTGCGCCGTTAGTGCCATGTCACCCATCATATTCATGAACTCACTGGCCGGTTTCGACAATCAAAACGGTTGGGAGCGCTATCGCGCAACGCTGCCTCTCTCGCGTAAAGACATCATCTGCGCACGCTACCTGAGCATCATTGTCTTCTCGGCTGTCATGGCGTGCGCCGCCGCGCTTCTGAGCATCGTCTCCTTCCCGCTCTTCAACAGCGCGGGTATCCCGTTGACGGGACAGATTGTCTTTGAGATTGCAATAGCCTCGGCAGCATCGATGCTCATCTCCCTCATGATGGTGTTCTTGGCACAGCCGCTGTTCTTCCGATTTGGACACATGGAGGCACTGCGCCTATCCGTTGGCCTGTTTGCCCTACTCGGATGCCTTACCATGGCAGCGCTGAGCTCCTCCAACCCCATCAGCAACTGGCTCATGTCGATTGTCGGAGCGAATCCCGACCCTGCCGTTCTGGGCTGTCTGTGTGCAGGCATCGCCGCACTTGCCCTCGCGCTATGTGCAATCAGCTGCACCGTCAGCACCAAGGTTTATCGAGTACGCGATCTGTAGCCACACGAGTCTCAATCCGCGAAGGACGCGATCGCCGCCCCTCCCCGCAAATCCGTGGCAAAGGGCATGTCCCCGGCGTGCGCCACTGTACTACTTGCGCAGCGGCTTGGGCAGTGGAATACCGGCAGCGATGACGGCGGCGATGATCATACAGACGATGCCTTTGAGCGGGAAGCACATGAGCAACAAGCCCACGACCATAACGGGTTGGCGCATGACGGCGCCCATCGTCGATGCCGTGCAGACGGCGACGCAAAAGACCGGATCTGCGCCGGTGAGGATGGCAAGGCCATAGCCCAGGCTTACGCCCGAGAAGATAGCCGGGAAGAAGTGACCGCCGCGCCAACCAAGGTTGATGAGGGCGGGCGTCAGCATGGCCTTGACCAGACCGGTCAAAATAAGCACGCCGGCGGGGATGGTCAGATAGGTTTCCATGAGCACGTCGGCCTGGGTCTCGCCGGCAAACATGGTATAGGGCAGGACCGTGCCACAGATGGCGAGTGCCAGACCGGCCAGCATGGCCTTGACGACAGGACGCTCCCCTATTGCATGGGACAGTGCCTCGCTTGCATGCTCAGAGACAAAGTACAGCCAGCCGCAGACGGTGCCGATCAACGACAGAGGGACGAGCCAGGTAAGCTCTAGGTTGCCCACCTCGGCGGACTCGAACCTGGGCATGCCCATGCCGCCGCCCACAAGCTGTCCAAGCAGCAGGTAGGTGCCCAGACCGCCGGCAATCGCAATACCGTAGACCACCGTCTTTTGCGTCTTGGGCAGCTTGATGGTGATCTCGCCGGACGCGGACTCATCGTCGGCGTCTTCACCCTGGCCGTCGGTGCTACCGGCAAGCGGCGCCACAAAGCCAAAGACGGGCGCGGTAAAGAGCGCCGTCAGGGCAGCCTGGGTGCCCAGCAACGTGAGCTCCCTAAACTCGGCGCCAAAGCGACGCATGCGGTCGCCGACCCAGCTGCACAGACCGGCGATAACGCCGGTCAGGCCGGCCTCCGGTCCAATGCTTCCGCCAAACAGCAGCGGCAGCAATGCCGCGAGCGAAAGCTTGCCCAGGTTGTCGTACGGGTAGCGCCCGTCTTGCTTAACCTTAGCCATCACCTGGTTGAGTTCATCGGTCTTGGTGCCTGTCATCTTTTCGTACAGACCGATTAACAGGCCGCCCAGCAGGCAGACAAAAAACGGGTACGGCAGAAAGCCAAACGGGCCGCTGGCAAGCTCGGGCGAAGCGACGCCCAGCGCGTGCGGAATCTCGGTCCATAGATAGTCGATACCGTGCTCCATCGCAAAAAAGAACAGCCAGACTGCGGCACCCGCGAGTGCACCGGTCACGGCGACGCTGACCAAAAACAGCGCTCGGTTCGTGGGTTTGGCAAGGTTATCCATCGGGTCCTCCCGCGGTCAAAGTCGACATAGATACGTTTTATTGTAGAGCGAGCGTTGCCCGAACGAGCCAACCGTCTGCGCCGCGAACGGCACCATTGGGAGCCATAGTGGGGCAAGCTCAAGACTCATCCGTTGATAATCGAGGCAATCTCGCGCAAATCGTCGGCAAAGTAGATGCCGTGCTGGCGCCTCGGGCTCGAAAGCCCCTTATCAATCATGTGCCCGAGCAACGCCTTGAGGTCGTTGTAGTAACCGTCAAGGTTATACAGGATGCACGGAGCACTCAGGTGCCCCAACGACACCGCGGACATGACCTCGGCAATCTCCTCGAGCGTGCCCGTGCCGCCCGGAAATGCGATGAACGCATCGCCGAGCTCGATCATCTTGGCTTTGCGCTCGGCCATGTCGCTCGTCACGATAAGGTCGTCGATTCCGTCGTGTTGAAACTCTGCCTCGATAAAAAAGCTCGGCTCCACACCCGTCACATGTCCGCCTGCCTCGAGTACGCTATCGGCGAGCGCGCCCATCAGTCCCGATTTGGACCCGCCGTATACGAGCGCGTGTCCGTTGGCGCCAATCCAATTGCCCAGCTCCTGCACCGCGGGCAGAAACGCCGGGTCGTTACCAACGCTGGCACCCAGATACACGGTGATATTCATATTCAGTCCCCCCAATCGTGACGCGCGGCGCCCGTTCTAGCGTTGGCGGCGGCGATATTCGCGCACGCGGCGCGACAGATCGGCGAGCTCGTCACGATCGAGCTCTTCCAAATGCTCAAGATCGTCCATAAAGCGCGCCATGGTGTCCTTTTGGCGCAGCTTGATAAGCGTATTGCAGTAGTTCACCGCCACGCCCGTAAGCATGGCGATATAGAAGATACTGATGACGCTTAGGATAACGGTAATGCCGCGGGCAACCGGCGTTTCAGCGGGGATATCGCCAAAGCCAATCGTCGAGACCGTCTCAAAGCTAAACCAGAGACCATCGCCAAACGTGAGGGTCGTGGGCTCGGACAGCCAGACAGCCGTCGAGCAAAGCAGATAGAAAATAAGAAACAGGCCCGTAATGCGTGCAAAGCCAGCCTGTCGCAGCACATCGGCAAGCGTCCTGAGCTTTTTCATCGCGACCCCTTCCACGGACAACCAATCACGTTCGCTCGGTATTGTCCCACGCCTCCCCAGCAAACGGAACTAGTCATTGGGGACGTTCTTAAATGACCAGTCAAACAAGAACGTCCCCAATGACTAGTCGTTTAAGAACGTCCCCGATGACTGCCGGGCGGGAGCGTTTAGCGGTACAGCTGCCGACTGGGCAGGCTGAGCTGGTATCCTTATGCGGTATTGTCTCGATTCGTTAGGATTGCATGTGAGAGCTGCCACTGTCCTTCGTTCAGTTATATGTCGCGCCCTGGCCATTGTGCTTGCCGCGCTTGCCGCACTGAGTTCCATCGCGCCTGTCCAGGCTTTTGCCGATGACTCTAGTCAGCCAGTCAAGACGGTCCGCGTCGGCTGGCTCGTCAACAACGAGGGCTTCCAGAACGGCACCCCCGGCGAGCGTCTCTCGGGATGGGGTTACGAGTACCTCCAGACCCTCTCGTACTACACACCCGGCTGGCAGTACGAATACGTCTCCGGCACCTTCGCCGAGCTTATGGACATGCTCGAGGCGGGCGAGATCGGCCTCATGCCCAACATCTCCTACTCCGAGGAACGCGCCCAAAAGCTGCTCTTTTCCTCGAACCCCGAGGGCACCGAGCGCTACTACATCTATGCCAGGCCCGAGCGCGACGATCTGGCCAAGGGTGACCCCCAAGCGCTCCAAGGCCTTACCATCGGCTGCAACCCCGACGTTATGCAAACCTTCGTTGGCCAGCAGTGGCTCGCCAACGAAGGCATTACCTGCACCTATAAAGAAATCGACACTGGCGGTGCCCTCTTTGACGCACTCGCAAACAACGAGGTCGATGCCATCATCATGAACGACACGACCTCGTCGCCCAGCGCCTCCCCCATGTTCTACATTGGTTCGAGCGACTACTATTTTGCCGTCCCCAAAAGCCGCCCCGACCTGATGGACGACATCAATGCCGCTATGTCGGCAATCGCCCGCGTCAACCCACGCTATAACGACGAAGTCAAATCTAGCTACTCGACCCAAAACAGCGGTTCATCATCGCTCAACGGCCCCGAATGTTCCTGGCTCAAAGCAAACAACAACGCCATCACGCTCGGCTACATTACGGGCAAACTCCCCTACTGCAACGAGGACGAAGACGGCGAAATGGAAGGCTCGCTCGCATCGCTTGCGACGACGCTGCACGATAAATTTGGCATTACGGTCAAAACCGTCGCCTTTGATAGCTACAAGATGATGTCAAAGGCCCTGTCAAAGGGAAGCATAGACGTTGCGCTGCCGGTATACCGAGATTACTGGTTTGCCGAGCAAACAGGCGTTGTGCAGTCGGTATCGTTGGGGACCATATCCCTCACCGCCATCCACACCGGCAGCAACCTGAACAAAGACCTTCAGAACATCGCCTGTACCAAATCATCGTTTGTCAACAAAAATGCACTTGAAAGTCTGTTCCCCACAGCAACCGTAACCGAATACCAATCCGACGATGAAGCGTTCGACGCCCTCAGGAAGGGAACGGCGCACTGCATCGTCGCTCCCAGTTCACGCGTAAAAACCATCGGTGACCGTTACGATCTCGAGGACTGCAAGACGACCGAGCTCCCTGACACCTGTGAGCTCTCGTGCTGGATTTCGCGCGGAAAACCCGAGCTGTTGGGAATCATCAACAAGGGCATCATCAATGCCGGAGAATCGCTCTCCGCAAGCAATTTCTCCTCCACGTCGTACACGGCCCAGGAATCCAACACGCTTCAATTCCTTTTTCGCAACCGCACCGCCATTGCAGCTACCCTCATCGGTATGTTGTCGGTCGGCATCGTCCTGCTCATCTGGGCGCTCGTGCGCGCTCGAACCGAGCGCAAAAAAGCCGATGCCGCCAACGCCGCTAAGACGGCGTTCCTCACGCGCATGAGCCACGACATCCGCACGCCGCTCAACGGCATCCTGGGCCTTATCGAGATCGAGGAATTGAAGGAAGGCGATATGCAAGTCGCCCGCGAGAGCCGTGCCAAGGCGCGCGTTGCCGCCAATCACCTGCTCTCGCTGATCAACGACATCCTCGAGATGGGAAAAATCGAAGACCGCAAGCTAACACTGGAACATGTGCCTTTTAACCTCAAAGAGCTCTGTGACGATACGCTGGTGCTGTGCAAGCTCCGCGCGTCCAGCAACGGCATCACAATGCAGGACAATAGTCTGCCGTACGCCACGGGGCCATACATGATCGGCAGTCCCACCCATATCCGACAGATCATGATCAACCTGTTAGACAACAGCATTAAGTACAACAAGCACGGCGGCTCCGTCACCTTTAGTTCAAAGACCAAGCCACTCGATAACGGGCGCGCGCTCTTTTGCTTTAGCGTTTCGGATACCGGCATTGGCATGGCTCCCGAGTTTTTAAAGCATATCTATGAGCCGTTTGCCCAAGAAGGAGACGATGCGCGCAGCAAGTTCCAAGGAACCGGCATGGGCATGCCAATCGTCAAGTCGCTTATTGAACTGATGGGCGGCACCATCGAAGTCACCAGCGAACTCCATGTGGGCACCACGTTCTACGTGGAAATTCCGCTCGATATCGACAAGAACCCCCGGGCGCGGGCGAATACGGTCGAGAGGGCGCTCGACTGCTCGCTCGCCGACATGAACGTGCTGCTCGCCGAAGACAACGAATTGAATGCCGAGATTGCCCAGGCGCTGCTAGAATCCGAGGGCGTCGTGGTCACCCGCGCCGTCAACGGCAACGAAGTCGTCGATCTGTACCTGTCTCATCCCGCCGGCAGCTTCGATGCGATCCTGATGGACATTATGATGCCGGACATGGACGGCTACGAGGCAACCCGCGCGATTCGCCTGAGCGAGAAGGTCGATGCAGCCGATATCCCCATCATCGCGCTCACCGCCAATGCCTTTGCCGAGGACGCCAAGGCGGCACACGACGCCGGCATGAACGCCCATCTGTCCAAACCGCTCGACTTTAACAAGCTCAAAAACATACTCGCCCGCATCAAGAAAAACGGATCCGTTTCGCTATAGTTTTTGCAGCAACCACGCACGACCAGAAAGGAAGCCAACGATGTTTAGGCCCTTACGTCGAAAGAAACGCGCCATCACCGACGAGGAAGCGCGTAAACTGCTCGCCACCTGCAAGCGCGGCGTCTTTGCCGTCAACGGTGACGATGGCTACCCGTACGCCATTCCCGTCAACTACTTCTTTGACGCCGAGCACGACAAGATTTATTTCCATGGCGCCAAAGCCGGCCACAAGGTCGACGCACTCAAGCGCGATGACAAGGTCTGCTTTACCGTTTACGGCAACGAGTGGTACCAGGACGGCGACTGGGCTCCCTACGTTATGAGCACCGTCGTCTTTGGCCGTTGTCGCCTGGCGAATGACACCCCCGCGTTTATCGAGGACAAAGTCCGCCAGCTCGCCCTTAAGTACTACCCTTCTGCCGAAGAAGTCGAAGAGGAAATCGCCAAGGACATTAAGGGCGTCCAGCTCTACGAGATTACGATTGAGCATCTTTGCGGTAAGCAGATTCAGGAAAAATAAGCCTCAAGAGCAGACCTCACAAATAGCAATAGGGCCCGGTTCCAACCCACCTTGGAACCGGGCCCTATGCTTATGAAGCGTCGGCGGCGATGTGCGCTAACACCTCAACGAGCTCCTGCGAACTCACGGGTTTACTCAGGTGCGCGTCCATGCCCGCCTCACGCGAAAGCCTGCGGTCGTCGGCAAAGGCGTTGGCACTCACGGCGATAATCGGCGTAGTCGCGGCATCCTCGCGATCGAGTGTTCGAATTCGACGCGTGGCCTCAAGGCCGTCGATACCGGGCATCATGATGTCCATCAACACCACGTCGTACTCGTACGGCACGCTCGCGGCAAACATCTCGACGGCAGACTCGCCATCCTTAGCATGCGTCACGACGGCACCGGCACGGCTGAGCGTAAACTGCGCGATCTCGGCATTCAGATCGTTATCCTCTACGAGCAAAACGCGCAGGCCCTGGAACGCATCGCCGTCGCCCGCATCTACGCGAACTGCCTGAGGAATCTCGGAGCGGTCGCACTTCTCGAACGGCAGGCGGATGGTAAACGTCGTCCCCTGCCCCAAGACGCTCGTAAAGCTCATGGTTCCGCCCATAAGCTCGACCAACTGTTTTGCGATAGGCGCGCCCAGGCCAGTTCCCGATGAAGCGCCTTCCACCTGTTGCTCCTCACGGCAAAACGGCTCGTAGAGGCGCTGTTGGAACTCCTCGCTCATGCCAATACCGTTGTCGGCGATCGTGTATTCATAGACGGGGACGCCATCCGCTGGCTCCACCTCGCGGCACACCAGGCGAACATAGCCGCCCTGGCGGTTGTACTTGACGGCATTGCCGGCAATATTGAGCAACAAGCGCTTGAGGTGCGTCACGCTCACCCGCACATAGGGATGATCAAGCGTCTGCTGGTCGCAGATAATTGTCACCAGACGCTCCTCGGTCTGGCGCTCCAGAATATCGCGCACCTCGTGGTTGAGGGTCACCAAGTTTGTGGGAACAAGCTCCAGATCGACCTGCCCGCTCTCCAGGCGACTCATATCCAGGGCCTCGTTGGCAAGGTCGAGCAGCAGTCCCGATGCCGTCCAGATCTTTGAGCGGCACTCGGTCTGCTTTTGAAGATCGTCCGCATTGGCATCGCCGACCTCAACCATACCGCGAATGCCGTTGATGGGCGTGCGCAAATCGTGGCTCATGCGACGCAAAAACTCCGTCTTTGCCGAGTTGGCAGACGAGGCCTCACGCGCTGCCTTTGCCAGCTTGTCGCCATAGTCGCGCTCCTGCTGCAGCAAGTCCGTCAAACGTCGACGATCAGCGCGGCGACGCACCATCACAACAACGGCTATAACACCGCTGTAGAGCACCAGCACGCCGGCAGCAACAGCCGCGACGACCTCAAAGTAGCGCCGCGCCGAGGCATAGGTGTACACGTAGAACCCGCGCGCTTTTCCAAATGTGCCCAAATACCACTCGCCGCTGGCGTTGACCAGTCGGACTTTGCCGGGCAGGCATCGATCCTTAATACCGTCGACAATAAAGACATCCGTTGCAGGCAGATTGAATACGCCCAATATGGTGGGTTCAACGGCATTGGTCGCAACGACTTTGCCATCGCTTTCGATCACGATATTGCCACTGTCGATGGTCTCATAACCACCGAGCAGGCTCTGCAGTTTGAGCGTATTGCTTGCAACTGCCTTCGCGCTCTGATGCCTGACCGCGATAACGATGCCCTCGCCATCTTGCCGGGTCACGCAACCAATGTCTGCAACCGAATCATCCGAAAGCGTAATGCGGGCGGTATAGGACTTAAGCGGATGGGCTGCCACCTCCAGCACGGGTGCTTCCTTGAGATACGTAGCGAGCGACTCGTAGCCCACGCCATCCGTCGAGGATTCGGACACCAAATTGCCCGATGCGTCCGTCACGATCAGTGCGCTCACGTTGAACTGGTCGGCATATTGCTCCAGCATGGCGTTATCCACCGAACCGTCGCGCTCAATATCGCGCGCTGTCTCTCCGGCGATCTCCATAACGCGAATCAGGTTTTTGGTCGTATAGGCGCTATTGAATGCATCGTAGGAAAGGCTCTGCGTCGCCACGTAATCGACAACGTCGGCAAAGCGCTGCTCGGCTTGGGCCGTCGTGTAGCCGTAGCTCATCATGCCGGCAACAACCGAGAGCGCTATCCCCAGCAGGGCGACAAGGAGCCATACCCCTGTCGAACGATTGCCCCGCCCCTGAGCGGCGTGGTCGGGCGCATCGATCATGACAGGCCCTCCATATTCAAAAATGGCGAAGGGTCATCAAAGTACTTTGACACCAGACGTTCCATGGTGCCATCGACAAGCATTTCTTGGTAGGCATGAGTGAGCTTAACGTCGATGCCACGCGTATCGTTGATATCGAAAGCGGTGCCCAAACCAACCTCTAGCAGCGGCTCATCCAAAATGCGATACGTTACGCCATAGTCTTTTTCGTAGGTGAGCAGCGAGGACTCATGCGCGGCGATGGCGTCGACCAGACCCTCGACGAGCGCCGGGTTCAGATACGAACGGTCCGAAAAGCAGTAGAGCTCTTTGATCTGCGGAACGTTTTCATTTGTATGATTGAGCAAAATGTCCTCGGGCTTGGTGGTGGACTGGACCGCCACGACCTTATCCTCAAGATCGGCAAGCGTGTAGATATCGCTCTGGGGATCGACCGCGACCACCTGGCGGCTCGCAAGGTACGGGCCGGCCCAACGATACTCGTTTTCGCGACCCGTCATGCTAAAGCTGCCCATGACGCAATCGAGCTCGCCGCTCGCCAGCAGCTCCTTCTTCTTTTCCCAATCGATCAGCTGGTACTTTGGCTTGTAACCAATGCGGGCCAAAGCCTCGGTCAATATCTCGACATCCAGGCCAACGATATCGCCGTACTCGTCGGTATACACAAACGGTGGATAGAGGTCGCTGCCGACGTTGAGCGTCTTAAGGTTGTCGTCTTTGGCCTGCGAGGCGTCCAGGCCTTCTAATGCAAACGTCGAGACCCTGCCATTCGACCCGGAACAGCCGGCTATCGCTACGACAAAGGCACACGCTCCCGCAAGCGCAACAAACAACGATATGGCAACCGAGCGACGGGGTCTTTTCATCGAGCTCCAGACGATCCTGTTTACAGACTGAAATGGTTAAAGATAATAGCAAACGAAACCACGCGAGTGCCCAATGGTTACAGACGTTCTACCATGCGGGGCCTTCCAGCCGACTTGGCAGAAGGTCCCGCATGCAGCGCACGCCTACCGTGCATTAAAAACGTAGCGGTCCAGGCGGTCGCACGCTTCCCTCACGCGCGAAAGCGGCAGCGCCAGATTCACGCGAATGTGGCAGGGCCCGTGGAACGGACGGCCATCCTGGTAGCCAACGCCCACGCGCGCCCCCTCGTCGAGCAACCACTGAATATCGCGGCCATGCTCGCGGCACCACTCGGTGCAGTCCAGAAACACCATGTACGTGCCCTGCGGACGCGAATAGGACACGCCCTCAAAATGCTCGTCCACGTAATTGCAGAAGTACTCGATATTGCCGGCAAGCACCTGATTGAGCTCGTCCACCCACTCATAGCCCTGCGGCTGGTAGGCACCGATAAGCGCATGCATGGAGAGGACATTCATCTCGTTGTAGTGGGTCTTGTTGGACACGGCGCACACGCGGTCGCGCAGCGTCCCGTTGTAGACAATGTGGTAGCTGCCGACCAGGCCCGCCAGGTTAAACGTCTTGCTCGGCGCATAGAGGGCGACCGTGCGCATGCGGGCATCCTCGCTCACCGACTGCGTCGGGATATGCTTGTGCCCCGGCAGGATGATATCGGACCAAATCTCGTCCGATATCACCACGCAATCGTGCTGGCGATAGATGTCCATGGCGCGCTCGATCTCGTCGCGCTCCCATACACGGCCGCAGGGATTGTGCGGCGAGCAGAACACCGCGGCATGGATGTGGTTTTGGGCGAGCTTGTGCTCCATGTCCTCAAAGTCCATACGCCACACGCCCTGATCGTCGAGCTTAAGCGGGCTGTGGACAATGTGATAGCCCGCGGCCTCAATGGACTTGGTAAAGCCGATGTAGGTAGGGCTGTGGACCAGCACCGCATCGCCCGGCTGAACATACGCACGCAGCGTCGACACGACACCGCCCAGCACGCCGTTTTCGTAGCCGATATGCTCCGGCGCCAAGCCCTCAACGCCGTTGCGACGGCTCTGCCATTCGATGATGCGGTCGAAGTACTCGGGGCGCGGATTGAAATAGCCAAACATGGGGTGCTGGGCACGCTGAATGATGTACTCCTGGACCGTGGGCACCGTGGCGAAGTTCATGTCCGCCACCCACATGGGAATGCGATCGAAGCCCTCGTCGGGTGCGTTTGGAGCCATGCCGGGGATCTCACCCCAAGAATCAACGGCGATGGAGTCCATGCCGTGGCGGTCGATAAGCGAGCTAAAGTCGTATTTCATGCTGAGCTCCCGTGCGAAGTGATTGTTTTGGTAGGCGTTATTGTCCACCAGCGTGGGCGGTTTTGGCATGGGGTTTGCTGTTGATTTTGACGGATACGGACGGATGGCGGGTTAGTCCCGCGCGTCGTTGATGGCGGTTACCGTCAACCTGGCTCCGTCGACCGTAAACGATATGTCGAGCCCGGCGTAAGCCAAGTGGTAAACGCGGTTTGGCTCGTGCTTGCTGCCCGCGCGGCGCGGATCTTGGCGAAGGACCTCGACCAAGCCGGGGAGCTTTGCGGGCGGGACCATATCTTGCAGCGCTCGCGGAAACTCGACGTCGAGCTCTTGCCACGGAGCATCCTCAATCCAGCCGCCGGTCGCATCCGGGTGGCAGTCCGCAAACGGAATGTAGGGCTTAATGTCGTAGATGGGCGTGCCGTCGCGCAGATCGGCCCCCAGCACATGGATGATGGGACCATTGCCGGTGAGCTCGACGCGATCGAGCTTGACGCAGGTAAGCCCAATGGAATTAGGGCGAAACGGACTGCGCGTGGCAAAGACACCCACGCGCTCGGCTCCGCCCAGACGCGGCGGGCGCACGGTCTTCGACCACTTGACGTTGGTGCCGGACCTGTCCTGCGACTTGGCATCGGCAGCTATGTCCTTAGCCGTGCCGCCGGGCGTTCCGTTTTCGAAGCGCCACAGCAGCCACAGGTGAGAGAAGGAGTCCAGACCCTCAACCGCTGCATTGGAGGCAAATTCCGGCTCGAAAACGATGCGTCCCTGCAGATGAGGCGCCAAAAAGCTGTTGCGCGGAATGCCGAACTTCTGCGGCAGGTCGGTATGTATGTGTGCGATAGGTTCCATGCCGGTCATTGTACGGCATGGGGGCATGGGGCGTTACGCGCAATTCTTCGCCGCGGTCCCCCGTCGTGCAACCAACGGTTGCTTGGAAGGGCGCCTGTCACCGCGTATGCTTAAGCCATCAACCAGCAGAAAGGAGCCGCTATGGCCTTTGCAGAAAAGCTCATCGCTGTCCGCCGCGCCCATCACCTTACCCAAGAGCAGCTCGCCGCCAAGCTCTTCGTCACACGCCAGGCCATCAGCCGTTGGGAGCGCGGCGAGGTCACACCGGGCATCGACATGATGAAGCTCATTGCCGCCGTAACCGGCGAGCCCCTGTCTCACCTGCTCGAAATGCCCGAGCACTATTGTCAGAGCTGCGGCATGATACTCACGCCCGACGACTGCGGCACCGATGCCACGGGCGCCACGACCGACCATTACTGCAAGTGGTGCTACGACCACGGCAAGTACACCTACGCCACCACCATGGAGGCGATGATCGAGGACTGTGCCCCGCGCCTGGCGCAAAACACCGGCATGTCGCTTGACGAAGCCGTCTCGCTCATGGGCGCCGTCCTGCCGCAACTGGAGCGCTGGCGCACCGTGCAGGAAAACGAGGAATGCTACGGCGCCGAGGCTCGAGCTCGCTATGGCAATGAGGCTATCGATGCAGCAAACGAAACGTTACTGGATATGGATCCTCAGACATGGAACGACATGAAGGAACTTGAACGCGCCATTTTGGGCCAGCTCTCGATTGCCATGGGCATTGGCGACCCAGAGAGCAACGAAGCCCAAAAACTGGTTACAATGCACCGTCGATGGATTGCTCTCAACTGGGGATGCGAGCCCCAAGACGAGGCGTACCTGGGCCTCGCCCACGGCTATCTTGCCGACCAGCGCTTTGTTGACTACTACGACAAGCCCTGCGGCACCGGAGCCACGGCGTTTCTGGTACAGGCCATCGAGTCGTCACTGACCCGCGCATAGACCGCGGCGGCTTTGGGTATTTCAATCAAAACTGCAACCGATTGGAGACCTATGGCTACTAATCATGAGCTCGCGCTATTCGTTATGACCGGCTGCCCGTATTGCATAAAGGTCAAGCGCTTTTTGGCCGATAACGGCGTGACCATTCCCGAGCGCAATATCTCGACCGACCCCGATGCCGAGCAGGCACTCATCGCCGTCGGCGGAAAGCGCCAGGTTCCCTGCCTGTTCATCGACGGCAAGCCACTCTACGAGTCGAGCGACATCATCGCATGGGTACAGGAGAACCTACTCTAACACTCGCGTTGCGACCGGCTCGCCCCAACCTATACGACCCAAACATGTACGCCAGCATCCAAAGTCGACCATTTCCGACATCTTTGGATGCTGGCGTACAGCTTTTGGGTAGCCATGGACGCTCTTAGCCGGCTAATTGTTTGAGGCGACCTTTGGATTATGGCTGTTTGACGCCTCTGGAAAGGTTTCCGAGAGGGCTGTGGTCAAAAAAGGGCAAATATGAGTACTGCTACCTGTTTAGTAGCAGCGATTTTGATCACTTCAGGAACTATTCAACGTTCCACTCGTCCGCAGACGACGTTATTTCTCCTCATATGTTCAATAAAAGTAGCTCCTAATGGGAACAAATCTCATCAGGAGCTGCTATTTATAGCAAAATAAATGCAACCATAATGGCAACAGTACTCATATTTGCCCTTTTTTGACCACGACCCTCCAGAATAGTCGCTGAGAACGACACTAAATGACAAAATCCGGCACTTGGACGTTCTTATATGATTAGCCATTGAAGGACACCTAACGACTACTCCCATTCGCGACACACTGTGTCGCGAATTAAGCTGGTCCCATTATCGAAGACCAGTGAGAGCTCCTGCCCAGAATCTCGATAGCTTAATAAAGCGCTCCCCTCCGGAAGTTCAATGGGCATCCAAATTCCAAGCTGAAAAGCAAAGGAGTATCGAAGCCGTCAATGCTCATTTCCTATCGAACACGCGGGTCAAAACAAGCTAATTAGCCTGATAAACTGTTTATATTTTTGTCTACAAAACTGTATACAAAAAGAGTATCCGTTGACCTGTGCTCGACATTATGCCGATCGATAGGAGGCGCTATGGACGCTAAGCAGCTCGAAAAGATGATGGGGTTTGCTCCCGGAGAGTTGGAGAAAGCCGCGAAGGCATACGAAAAAGATGAATGGCCGAAGGGTCGCACCATCAAGCTGGGAAGGCCGTCGATCTCCGATGAGCCAAGCGTCGTTATATCAGCACGTGTGGGCGAATCGATTCTTGAGGCGTTTGACGAAAAAGCCAAACGCCATGGGCAAACACGCACGGAGCGGCTCAGAGAGCTCATTACACTTGATGCACTGATTGCCTAGGCCCGCTCCCCCGTCGGACCCAAACATGTACGCCAGCATCCAAAGTCGACATTTTTCGACATCTTTGGATGCTGGTGTACAGCTTTTTGCTACATAGTCGTTGGGGACGTCCTTAAATGACCAGTCGTTAAAGAACGCCCCCGATGACTAGTTAGCCGTGGAAGCGAGCTGTGGGTGCAAGCGGCTGTTCGCGAAAGACGCGCTCGACGGCAGCGCGGTATTCGTCGACCTTTTTGGTCTTGC
>CATZRJ010000004.1 GCA_958423535.1 uncultured Collinsella sp. | reverse complement strand
CATCGTCGGGCGACACATAAACCAGGTCGCGATAGGCCAGCTGGCCCAGCGTGGCATCGCGGTCGGCCACGATGAGCGTACGCAGTGAAAGCACGCCGGTGAGCATGCCGCTCGGGTCCTCGGTATAGACGTAGTAGACGCTCTCGAAATCCTCGTCGAGCTTGCGGATCGCCTCGATGGCGTCACCGACCGTCGCCGTGGCGGGCAGGGAGACAAACTCCGAGGTCATGATACGGCCGGCGGTGTTGTCCTCATAGCCCAGCAGGTTACGAATCGCCTTCTCCTCCTGAACGCCCATCAGGCGCAGAAGCTTCTCGGCCTTCTCGTAATCGAGCTCGTCGATCAGGTCGGCGGCGTCGTCCGGGTCCATCATGGCCAGCATCGACGATGCGTCCGTGTCGGACAGGCCCTCGAGCATCTCGGTCATAAGCTCGTCGTCATCGAACTCCGAGATGGCCTCGGCGGCCTGGGCGGTATCGAGTTGCGCGAACACCTGCGCACGCAGGCGCGGGTCGAGTTGCTCGATAATGTCAGCAATGTCGGCAGGGTGCAGCTCGCCGAGCGTCTTGTGCGACACCGAAAGCTGGATGTTTTTAGTCGAACGGTCGAGCAGGTCCATGTAGGACCAGGCGATGATGTCCTCGCCGAGCGGTTTGCCCAGGTGCTTCATAAAGCCCTCGACGACATGCTCGAGTGCGGGGCTGATCGCGCGCACCAGGCCGCGGGCGCCAACTTCGGCACCCAGCAGGCGCAGCTGATTTTCGCCCGACATGGAAAACTTGATGTCGTTTACGCGCACGACCTTCATGCCCTGCGTGTCGACAATCTGCTTGTTGAGCACGTCGCGCGCAAGCAAGAGTTCGGTCGGCTGCAGGTACGAAAAACGGATTTCGGTGGCCGGCGACTTAAGGTGCACACCCGTCTCGTCGATACGGTCGACCCATTTGCGCCAGCTGATCATAAACGGCGTCTTGCCGGGCCCGCGGAACGCGAGCGACGTCACGTGCGGAAAAACTTCGCCGGTAGCAATGCCAAAATCGTTCACAACGCCGAGCTTTTCGCCATCGACGTCCAAGACCGGCAGTTTGAGCATCTCACTCAGATAATTCACTGGTGCTCCCCATCATTATCCCTTCGGACTGCGGCCATGCCGGCACGCCGTCCGTGGACTTTTAGATATGTATACGCATGCGCGGGCGGCACGCCGCTCGGCGCTCACACCCCGTGCATGCGCAAGAAGCACCTGCATGGGGTCATCGACTGTATGGTCGAGGTTTGGATTTCACCTGTAACCTTTCTCTTGACCCTTGTTATCCGCAGTAACTATAGCATCAGCATCGCGCCGTGGCGCCAAATTTATGCTCCAAACATCGCAGGCATACCAAACGCTGACGCATCCGTGACATAGTCATTGGGGACATTCTTAAATGACTAGTCTGTGGTGTCATCATCTTCGGCGAGCTGGGGGAACACGGCGTTTTTGGGCATGGTGACCTTCGTCAGCGAGGTGAGCTTTTTGCTCAGCGATGCGTCCGTCTTGACCAGATCGCTCAACGTCACGATTTTGTAGCCGTCGGCAATAAGCCCGTCGATAATCTGCGGCAGCGCCTCGAGCGTCTGCTCGGCGCACTTATCGTTATCGGTCAGCAGCACAATGTTGCCTGGCGTCACCGAATCGAGCACCGTCGAGACCTGCTCGTCGGCACCGTTGAGCAGCCAGTCGCCCGAATCGATATTCCACGAGACCACGGCAGACACCAAGTCCATCGCATCAATCCAGTTTTGCTCGTCAAAGGCTGCGTAGGGAGCGCGCAAAAGCATCGTCTTCACGCCGGTCGCGGACTTGATCGCCTCGGTGCCCTTCGAAACCTGCTCGCGCACCGCATCGCGGTCCTTGCCCTTGAGCGATTCGTCGCGGTAACTGTTGGAGCCGACCTCGCAGCCGGTATCGACAATCGCCTTGGCCGTGGCGGGCGAGGCCTCGGCCGCATCGCCCGAAAGGAAGAACGTCGCGGTGACGCCTTTTTTCTTGAGCACCTGCAAAATCTGTTTGGTGGCACCGCTCGGGCCCTCGTCAAACGTCAGCGCCACGTACTTTTCGTTGCCCTTGGGCGCCACGCTCGCGCACTCGACCACGCAATCGGTGGCAGGCACGACCTCGCCGCGGTCCTGCGTCTTACCCGATTGCTCGCCGACCCACACCTCAGAGCGACCCTGGATACCCCACGTCTTAACGTACTCGATGGCACCCGTGCCCTCGACCTTGAGCTTGGGCTCGATAACCGTCGCCTGGACCTCGTGCTTCTCGTACGTGTCGCGGCCGTCCTTGACCGTCACCTTCTCGCCGCCCGTAAGCTCGCGGCTTTTCCACTTGCCCTGTTTTATGCGCTTGCCGTCCACCTTTACCGACAGCTTTTCGCCGCCATGGCGGGTCAGCACGCTGTCGTCAACGGCCAGCAGGTCCCCAGCGTCGTAGGTATCGGTCAGCTCCTGGTCGTCGATGAGATTTTGCAGCGTAGAGCCGACGCGCACCGCAGTCTCCTGACCGTTGAGGACGACATCCACGCTGCGGTTGACGTAACCCACGACGGCAGCGATAAACAACACGAGTGCGCAACCCACGGCGATGAGCGCATAGGGCAGGCGAGACGGACGACGGGGTGTGCGGCCGTTGCCGATGCGAGCGCTGCGGTCGCTAAAGCCGCGGCTATGGTTGAGATACATCGCGCCGGGCTTACGGTGACGCTTGCGCTGACCGCTGGGCAACTGCCCCAGATCGCGGCGCGCCGTCGGACGCGCTCCCGAGCGCCCGTGTGAATATGATCCGTTTTGGCGCATGTGCCCTCCCCCATAAACGCAGCAAGCCGGAGCAACAGGTCTCCGGCTTGCCTCCCATCATTTGGTACGTCGCTATTTGCTGGCTTTCGACGAGCCCCCGCTCGCCTTTTGGTATTCGTCCTTAAAGGCCTTGAACATACCGCGCGTCTTGCCGAGCTGCTTGCCCAACGCGCGGCTGCCCTTGTCCACGGCGACCGAGCCCTTGTCATCGAGCACCTTGGCGCCCTTCTTGACCTTATCGCCCACCACGACGCTTGCCTCGGCAGCCTTTGCGGCGGCACCGCCCGAATACCCGAGCGACTTGACCTCGTCTGAAACGATCATCGCGCCGTCCGCATAGCCGCGCAGCATCGTGGGCGGCATCTGCGTGTCGCCCACCAGCACACTCGAGGCAGTGCCAGTGGTCACATAGAACGTCTGCACGATACCCGAACGCGGCTTGAACTCCACATCCGAGCAATAGCCCACGACGTCGCCCGACTCCGTGCGCACGTCCATGCCAACCCAGATAATGCAATCGTCCAGGTTGATGTCGAGGCGCTTGGCCGCAGCGGTATCGTAGGTGCCCTTGACGTCATCAACCGCGATGGCGCCCTCGTAGACGCCAATGGCATCGAGCGCCACAAATCGGTCAGGGCGCTCGATCATACCCGCGATATCGGACTGGCGAACCATAAAGCCCACCACGCGCGTGCCGCCCGGGGTAAAGACCGGAAAGTGAATCTTGCCGAGCTTTTTAGGGCTGCGCGGCGTGCCATCTTTTTTAGTGCGCTTATCCTCGGCAGGCTTGCGATAGATCTTGGCGCCGACAAAATCCCCGGCGCGCATTATGCCTCGGTCGAAGGCTCCGCGGCCTCGGCGTCGGCCTCGACGGCGTTCTCGACCACGACATCGGCGGCGGGCGTCACATTGCCGCCCGAGATGGCGTCGTTGAGCTGCTCGCGCAGCTGGTCCATGCGCTCGCGGGCAAGGTCAACCTTGGCACGCAGGTCATCGGTCTTGGCGTCGACCATCGGGCCAAAATCGTTGACCGCGGCGCGGGCCTCCTCGGCACCGTGCTCGTAGGTGTCGCGCATGTTATCCCAGGCGTCGTTGGCGATATCGGCAGCCATGGCGCGGGTCTCGGCGCCCGAGCGCGGAGCCAGGGCGACGCCGATGATGGCGCCGGCGGCAGCACCGAAGAGCGCACCCGAGATAAAGTTGAAAGTCTTACCCATGTTCATTCCTCTCCTGCGGGCACCTCGGCGCCCACCGTTTGAATGCTGTCCATTATACCCGCAGCACAGCGCTTGCCGTCTTGCTCATCTGCGTACGGTAAAGGCGCAGGTACATGATGGTGATAAGCGAGTGAGCCTACTCCTGCGGCACGGCCGGCATGGCCACCGTAGCGGCCGGGTCTTCGCCGGCGCCGTCAACGAGCGGCAACGTTCCCTCGTGCGCGGGGGCAACCGAAGCCGTCGCCGCGCCACCGTAGACGGCAGCGGGGGCCTCATGGCTCTCGGCGGTCGCGCCCTCGGTATCGATTGCCTCCTGCGGCTCGTCGTCAAAGCTCGGGACGCCCTGGGGCTCCGCGGACTCGGGCTCGACGGTCTCCTCGGCAGGGGCCTCGTCGACAAGCTCGGCGGCAGGCTCGGCAGGCGCCTCGCCCTCGGTCGCGTCCCCGGCCTCGCCCTCGGCGTTCGCGGCGGCTACGGCCTCGTGCGGGTCCTTACCCTCGGCCTCGGCGCGCATGCCCAGCACCAGGTTGCGCAGGCCCGTGACCGTACCGTCCACATCGGGAGCGGGCTGGTCGGCATGCAGATAGGCCCAATCCATCATAAAGGTCGCCGAAGACAGCGCGCCGATGGCTAGCGCGTCATCGGGACACGAAAGCTCGACCTCAAAGACACGCTCATCGTGCTCGCTTACGCGGGTGCGGCCGCACGAAATGCTGCCAGCGAGACCGGTCTCGTTCATGAGCTCGACCGTCACGTGCTCCAGCAGATGGCAAAGCTCGGTCTGGCCCATACAGTCCTGGAACTCGCGACCGGAATCGCCCAGGCACAGATGCTTGGCGATCGCGGGCACCAGGTAGTACACGCGCGCCGTGGCCTCGATGTCCTCCGAGGTCATGAGCGGCATGCCGGGGTTCACCAGCACATGCGCGCAGATCTTGTCCTCGCTGACGGTGACCTTAAGGATGTTGAACAGGCCTGCCATAACTCTCCCCTACTCTTCCTTGCCCTACTCGTCGCCGTCGTGCGGGTCCGCAGAGCCCGCGCCCGACGCCGCCGGCTTATCTGCCGAGGACTCGGAATCCTTCTTATCGGTTTCGGCCGGAGCGATCACGCGAATGAGCGAGATGCGCTGGCCACGCATCGACTGTACCTTGAACTTGTACCCCGCGACCTCAAACACCTCTCCGATGTCGGGCACCGAGTCGCAAAGCTCCAAAATCCAGCCGGCGATGGTCTCATAATCATCGCTTTCCTCGAGCGGCCAACCAAGGTCAATCGCGTCATCGCACGAAAAACGCCCATCGACAAGCCACTCGCGGCGCGAAAGGCGCGTGAGGTACTTGTTGTCGGGGTCAAACTCGTCCTCGATCTCGCCCACGATCTCCTCGACGATGTCCTCGATGGTGATGATGCCGGCCGTGCCACCGTACTCGTCCACGACCACTACGATCTGGTCGTGCGAGGTCTGCATCTCGGACAGCAGCGGCAGGATGTCCTTGGTGTCAGGCACAAAGGTGGCGTCGCGCAAAAAGCCGGCGATGGGCTGGTCGCCCTTGCCGTCGAGCGAGGGCTGAATCAGGTCCTTGATGTGCGCGATGCCGGCGACGTTGTCGGGATCCTCGTGATAGACGGGGATGCGGCTAAAGCCGGTCTGGCGCATGGCGGACAGCACGTCGGCGACCGTCTCGTCGTCCTCGCACATGGTGGTGTCCACGCGCGGCACCATGACCTCGCGGGCAACGGTGTCGCCCAGGTCGAAGATCTCGTGGATCATGCGCTTTTCCTCGTCGAGTAGATCGTCCTGCTCCGAGACCATGTATTTGATCTCTTCCTCCGAGACGTTTTGGCGGTCGTCGGCGCTCTTGATGCGCAGGATACGGGCCAGGCCGTCGGAGCAGGCACCGGTCAGCCACACGAGCGGGCGGGCGATCTTTTGGAACACGGAGAGCGGTCCCACGACCTGCTTGGATACGCCTTCGGCATTAGCCAGGCCGATGCGCTTGGGCACGAGCTCGCCGATCACGATTGACACAAAAGCGACGGCGACGGTGATGATGACCGGCGCCAGGCCGCGCGCGATGGCGGAAAGCGGCGCGATGCCAAAGCTCATGAGCCACGTGGCAAGCGGGTCGGACAGGCTCGTCGAGGCGACGGCGGACGAGGCAAAGCCCACGAGCGTGATGGCGACCTGGATGGTGGCGAGCAGCTGATCGGAATCGGCGGCCAGCTTAATGGCGCGCTCGGCGCGTTTGTCGCCTTCCTCGGCCTCGTGCTCCAGCACAGCGCGCTTTGCCGTGGTGAGCGCCATCTCGGACATAGAGAAGTAGCCGTTGATGAGGGTCAAAACGAGGGTGGTGATAAGGGAGATGGTTATGTCCATCGGGAGTTTCTCGAACCTCCAAGATTCGGGACGTTAGGGTAAAACGTTGGTGGCGGATACGGCAATTGCGCCGGCACCCAAACGAGGACGCGGGCGCGCAGGCATGGTCGCTAGATTACGAAGAGGATCACCGCCATGAACTGGAAGATGCTGCCGGCGAGCACCCACAGGTGAAACACGCTGTGCAGATAGCGTACGTTTTTGGCGATATAGAACGGCACGCCCGCGGTGTAGCACACGCCGCCGACGGCGAGCAGGGCAAGTGCCACGGGGTTGAGCAGCGACACGAGCTCGGGCAGCTTAAAGACAACGAGCCAGCCCATCAGCAGGTAGACCAGGCCGCTTACCCAGTGCGGTTGACGCTCACGCATAAAGCACTCGAGGGCGATGCCGATAATGGCGATGGCCCATACGGCAAAGAACAGCGCAGGACCGCTGTCGTTTGCGAGCGTGATGAGGCAAAACGGCGTATAGCTGCCGGCTATGAGCAGGTAGATGCAGCTGTGGTCGATGATGCGAAACACGCGCTTGACGCGCGCGGGTTGAATCGCGTGGTAGAGCGTGGAGGCCAGATATTCGAGAATAATGCTGACGCCATAGACAATCGCCGCGGCCATGTGGGCCGGGCCTCCGCCGCGCAGGGCAGCGAATACGATCAGGAGCACCAGGCCCGCGATACCCAGCAGGCAGCCGACACCATGGGTGACGGAGTTCATGATCTCCTCGCCCACCGTGTAGTGTGGAACGGCCGCGGTCTTGGGTCGCGGCTTAGAACTGTCGCTCGAATCGGACATGCCGGTTACATCCTCCAACGTAAAGAGTTCTCAACACTATATCAAAGCGTCTAGGTACGTGCGAAATTTGCACCATACGTGACCCTTTGTTTACCCATTCTTTGTCTGTTGACGCATCAACGGCGAACGTCCATAATGCGCTTGCATTAAATGTTGATGTATTAACATCTTATAGGAGAATACCGCATGGCTCAAAACGCACGTTCCCATCGAAAGCTCAAGATAGCCGGCATCGTTGCACTGGTGGTTGTCGTTGCGCTGCTCGGATTTGCCGGCAACTTTCTGTTTGACTTCGCGCTGAATCCCCAAGCGCCGTACACCATGAAGATGATGCAGGATAGCAAGAACGACAAAGAAGGCGAGCAGCCGGATGCCGAGGAAACCGAGGCGCGGGCGTGGTTTAAAGAGAATCGCGAGAGCAGCAGCCTCACCGCAGATGACGGAACCGAGCTCGCCGCTTGGTATTTTGCCGCCTCGGAGAACACCCACGATTACGCCGTCTGCCTGCATGGATATACCAATGAGCCCATCGGCATGGCCCGATACGCCAAGCGCTTCCACGACCGCGGCATGAACGTGCTCGCGCCTGCCGCCCGCGCCCACGAGCGCTCCGGCGGCGACTATATCGGCATGGGCTGGCCCGAGCGCCTCGACATCGTTGCATGGATTGGGCGGATCGTTCAGGCTGACCCCGAGGCGCGCATCCTGGTCTTTGGCGAGTCGATGGGTGCAGCAACCGCCATGAACGTCGCGGGGGAATCTCTGCCCGCAAATGTAAAATGCATTATCGAGGACTGCGGCTATACGAGTGTTTGGGACGAGTTTTCTCTGCAGCTCAAGGACGTGTTCGGCCTGCCCAGCTTTCCCTTGCTCGATGTAGCAAACTTGGTGTGCAACGTGCGCGCGGGCTACGACTTTCATAAGGCGAGCAGTGTAGAGCAACTCAAACACGCGACGGTTCCCATGCTGTTTATCCACGGCGACCAGGACACCTTTGTGCCGTACGACATGCTCGACCAAAACTACGACGCGTGCGCCAGCAAGGTCAAGCAAAAGCTCACCATCCATGGCGCCGCCCACGCCAAGAGTGCGCAAGTTGACCCCGAGCTCTACTGGAACACGGTCGATGACTTCCTCGACGAGTATTTTTAGGCAAAAAGCAACGTCTGGGGTTTTGTTGCCAAAAAACGTCGTGTGCTCGGCGGTCTCGAAATTTGCCGCATACTTCCGGAAGGCCGCCCGCGAGAGCTGTGCTCGCGGGCGGCCTTTGCTAACGTTGCGCTACAAAAGCGCTTGATATGTCCAATAGATAGGTGCTATTTGACCTCGATGAGCTCGTACTTGCTCGTGCCTAGGCCGATCTTCTCGGCATGCGCAATGCAGGTGCGCCAGTCGGTGTCGGGATGCGTGATGCAGAAGGGGTCCTTGGCCTGCTCGCCCTCCAGATGCTCGTGGTTATGCTCCATCTTGGCCGCGCTATCGGTGAGCTCGGTGTTGGGCAGCGGCTCGGATGCCATGACGGCATCGGCGCAGGCCTGGTCGATGGCGACCGGGTCGAAGCTCGCGAACATGCCGATATCGTTGACGATAGGCGTGTCGTTTTCGGGATGGCAATCGCAGTTGGGGCTAATGTCCATGGCGAGCGAAATGTGGAAGCTCGGGCGGCCGTCGACGACGGCCTTGGTGTACTCGGCGATCTTGCAGTTGAGCACGTCGGCCGCGGCGTCATGGCCGGGCTTGATGGCGTCCTGGTTGCACACGCCGATGCAGCGGCCGCAGCCCACGCAGCGATCATGGTCGATAGCAGCAACGTGAACCGTACGGGTGTTGCCGTTGGCGAGCTCGCGCTCACGGGTGTCGTCAAACGAGATAGCGCTGTGCGCACAGACCTTTTCGCAGGCACGGCAGCCAATACAGTGCTCGGTCGCGACGTTCGGCTTGCCGGCGGCATGCTGCTCCATCTTGCCGGCGCGGCTGCCGCCGCCCATGCCCAGGTTCTTCATGGCGCCGCCAAAGCCGGCCTGCTCATGGCCTTTAAAGTGCGTGAGGCTGATCACAATATCGGCATCCATGAGTGCCCGACCGATCTTGGCCTCGCGCACGTACTCGCCGCCCTCGACCGGGATGAGCGCCTCGTCGGTACCCTTGAGGCCGTCGGCGATGATGATCTGGCAACCCGTGGCATACGGGGTAAAGCCGTTCTGATAGGCGGTATCGATGTGCTCGAGCGCGTTTTTGCGGCTACCGACATAGAGTGTGTTGCAGTCGGTGAGGAAGGGCTTGCCACCCAGCTCCTTCACGACATCCGCGACGGCGCGGGCGTAGTTGGGACGCAAAAAGCTCAGGTTGCCCAGCTCGCCAAAGTGAATCTTGATGGCAACGAACTTGTTCTCAAAGTCGATCTGCTCGATACCGGCGTGACGTATGAGGCGCTTGAGCTTGTCGAGCTGGCTCTCGCGAGCATGCGTGCGCAGGTTGGTGAAGTACACCTTAGCGGGTGCTGCGGGTGCAGTTGCGGTCATAGATCTATCCCCTCGGTCTATATGGCGTTACAGACATAGAGGATGGTACCAGTTAAAGTAGAGTTAAAGTCAAGTACGGCACCTAGTCATTGGGGACGTTCTCAAACGACTACTCTTGGACTTTAAGGGCTTCGGCCAGGCTCACGCGCTTGATAGAGCGCGTGTGTAGCAGCGCCACGACCAGATAGGTTGCAAAGCCGATTCCTGCGCACGCCGCCATGGACCACCAGGGCACATAGATCTCGATATTGCCGTTGTAGGCGAGCAGCATCGAGCGGAAGATGGCCGTGAGCGAGCCAATAATGACCGGCAGGCTCAGCACGAGCGACGCCACCACGCACAGCGTGATCGAGCGGATGTACAGATGCGAGATCTCGCTATCGCGATAGCCAAAGACTTTCATGTAGCTGATCGAACGGGCGCTGTGGTCGATCACAGCCTTGGTCAGCAGGTACATAAACAGCAGGAAGATAAACACCGCGAGCCCGACCATCATGCCGATCATTTTGCTCATCATGCCGATGAACTGGTCGCCCACGGCGCGCATGTCGTCGGGCGTGGTGTCGCCGGCAAAGTAACGAGCATCGAGGTCGAGCTTCTCGTCGCTCACATAGCCGTTAAAGTAGGCGGCGTCGTTGTCGAACAGCTCGTTAAAGTCTTCGATACTCATATAGATATTCATGTCCGACTTGGAGCCCCAGGCACAATCCTTGCCCGCGTACTCAAGGGAATAATGCTCACCCTCGTACTTGTCGCCGAGCGTGACCTTCTGACCCTCGCTCCAGCCAAACTTGTCGAGCAGACCGCCGCCAAAGACGACGCGCCCATCGCCGACGTTGAGGTCTTTCCAATAGCGCGAATCGGGCGAGATGCCGTAGACGGAAATCGTCTCCTGACCATTACCATCACCGCGGTCGTATTGCAGCTGGTAAACGGCATATTTCTCGGCCTGCGCGATTGCGCCCGCGCCGTTGTCGGTCGTATTGACCGGGTGAATATCGTCGTTGTCAGTGTCAATCTTGGAGGCTTTGTCGATCAGGTCGATAGCCTCATCGCGGTTGCAGCCGAGGGCATCGGCAAGATCGTCAAGGCGCGCGTAGAGCACATCCTTCTTGTCCTGGACCTTGGCAAGCGCATCCTGCGCTACGGCCAGGCTCTCGGCAGACGGAGATGCGGTCGCAGCATCGGCTGCCGCCTGCGCTGTATCGGCCGCGTCGTCAAGCTCGTCATCGGCATCCTGAGCGGCAGAAAGCAGCGCGCCGTCAACCGACTGCAAGCGCTCGAGTGCTGACCACTGCCCACGCTCCTCGGCAGTGCCCTCGAGCTCCAGCGGAGCCTTGAGCGTGTACTGGTACTCGGCGACCAGGCCCGTCTCGAGGTTGTCCGCGTAGTGCGTCATCGTGGGCAGAATCGCCAGGCCAAAGAGCAGCAGCAGCGAGGCAAATGCAATGCCCACGAAGAGCGTGGCGAAGTTGCCCAGGTTGCGCAGGAAGATACGCAGGCGGAAGCGGGAAACAAAACCCATGCGCTCCGGCAGCTGCAGGCCGCGCTTGGTGCCCGATTTGCCGCTCGCCTCGTGACGAAGGAACTGCAGCGGGGTCTTCCCCATCTTGCGAAGCAGGCCCACCAGCGTGATGAGGATGAGCGCGACGGCGGGAACCACGGCGCACTTCACAAAGATCTCCCAGCTCCAGTACACCTGGAAGGGCGGCAGGCTGTACGAACCGTAATAGAGGCTGCGCATGGGCTCGGTAAAGAACGCTATGCCGAGCGCAGTGCCCAAAAGCGCCGCGACCACGCCCACGATGGCGGGAAGCGCCAGGTAGTGCAGCACGATCTCGCGTCGACGATAACCGCTGGCGAGCAGCGTGCCGATGATGGCGCTCTCCTCCTCGATGGTAGCGTCGGTAAGGACCACAAAGACAAACGCCATGGTCACGATGATGATGTCGAGCAGCGTCATCCACATCATGGAGTCGCCGTCCACGTCGTCGCGTGCGTAGCCAATGCCCTGGTTGGAATCGGCGTCGATGAGGTCATCCACGCGCGCATCGGCGTCGGTCAGCGCCTCTACCATATCCTGCTCGGCATCGGTGCGGTCCGCAACGGAAAGGTCGCGATCGGCAAAGGTGAAGGAGTAGGTGTAGGCAGGCGCGCCGCCGGCATCCTCGAGCGCGGCAAAGCCGCCATCGGTGACCTCGGCTACGCCGTACGTGATGGTGTTCACCGTAAAGTCCGAATTGTTGAGGAACAGCGCCTGGCTATCGGGCTGGGTCATGATGCCGCAGATGGTGTAGGTGCGGCCCTCAAGCTCGACCTTATCGCCCACGGACAGGTCGTTGTTGGTGGCAAAGACACGGTCGATGGCCACCTCGTCATCCGCCTTGGGTTCCTTGCCCTCACAGTAGGACGCGATATCGACCTTGGTGCGGTGCGCATAGGTGCGCAGCGTGCGCTTGGTGCCGTCGTCGCCAGCGGTCTTTTTGATGATGGCGTCGATGGAGAAATTCTTGTAGAGCGTGACGCCGCCGACGTCGCCGGCCGCGTCCTCGGCGGCCTTGAGCTGCTCGTCGGTAGCCTCGAAGGAGGTGGTCACGCGGCCATCCTCAATCGTGTAGTCGTCGCGCATGTCGTCGATAAGGCAACCGATGGAATGCGCCGCGAGCAAAAAGCCCGAGGTGAGGGCGATGCTTCCGCACATAAGCAAAAAGATGCCCAGGTACTTGCCGATATTGCGGCGCAGCTCGCGCGGGAGACGTTTTGCGAGAGGTGTCATGGCGCCGCCTACCAATCGAGCTCGGCGGCCGCGACGGGCGACTCGTTGAGCTCATCCTCGACGATGCGCCCGTCGCGCAGGCGCAGCACGCGATTGGCCATGCGCGCAATGGCGGCATTGTGGGTAACGATGATGATGGTGCAGCCGTACTCGTGATTGACATCCTCCATGAGCTGCAAGATCTCCTTGGACGTCTTGTAGTCAAGCGCGCCCGTGGGCTCGTCGCACAGCAGCAGGCCCGGGTTTTTGACGAGTGCACGGCCGATGGCGCAACGCTGCTGTTGGCCGCCCGAGACCTGGCGCGGGAACTTGTTGCGGTGCTCGTAGAGGCCCAGTGAACGCAGCAGGTCGTCGATGTTGAGCGGGTTTTTGGACAGGTGTGCCGTGACCTCGATGTTTTCCTTGATGGTGAGGTCGGGCACCAGGTTGTAGAACTGGAAGACAAAGCCCAGCTCACGGCGGCGATACTCGCCCAGGTCGGTAGGCTTGAGCACCGTGAGGTCGCAGCCGTCCACCATGATGGAGCCGGCGTCGGCATCCTCCAGGCCGCCGATCAGGTTGAGAAAGGTCGACTTGCCCGAGCCCGAGGGCCCCAGCATGACGCAGATCTCGCCGCGGTTGATGGACGTGTCGATGCCATCGAGTACCGTCAGGCGTGCATCACCGTCGCCGTAGTGCTTTTTGAGACCCTTAACCTGAACGTAGGCTTTCTGCGTTGCCATGGTATCCCCCATTGTTAGCCTCGTACTACTTTATGAGCGTAATAGTAAACCTTAGCGAACTATTTTGGGGCGAGGCCGGGGATTTATTTCAGACCAGTCATTGGGGACGTTCTTAAATGACTAGGTGGCTAGGCGTGGGATTTGGTGCGTGCGAGGGCGAGGCCTGCGGCGGCGATGGCCACGGCGAAGAGTGCCGTGACGCCCAGGTCGCAGGCGATGTCGCCCAGCACGGTGGACGTTAAATCCGAGGCGAGTGCCTTGCTGATCGCGTCGTTCACCCAATATGTCGGCACAAAATGCGCCACGGTCTGCACGGCCGAGCCCATGAGCGACAGCGGCATCCAGGCGCCGCCCAAAAACGTCATGAGCATGCCGAGTAAGTTGCCCACGCCGTTGAGCAGCTCCTCGCGCGCACCCAGGCTCGACAGCGCAAAGCCAACGGCCAGCGGCGTGCACGCCAGGGCAAACGTCGCTGCCAGCGCCAAGCACACACGGTCCACGCCAACCTCAGCGACCGCACCGGCAAAGCCCACGACGCCCATCATGCTCGACACAAACCAGATGCAGACGGTGATCACGGCGGCGGCCGCAAACACGGCAAGCGAGCGCCGGCGCTCGGAGATTGGACCGGCATCCATACGACGCACGCGCTCGGGCTCGTTCATGCCCGAGAACACCAGACCCACCGACACGATGACCGACGAGATAATCGCGTACGCACCAAAGTTGAAATACGACTCGAGCGTGGCGGCGGCCGTCGAGTCGACCTCGACCTGATCGATCTCGACCTCCGCACGCTTCGCGGCCGCATGCTCGGCCGCCTTGGCGACGTCACCGTTGGAGGCAGTGGGCTCAAGTGCCGCCGCAGCGCCCGCGAGCGAGATCCAGCGCGAGGCCTCGGCAGACGAAAGCGCCGCCGCCATGGTGCCGGAGCCGTACGTCACGTCGAGTTTGGGCAGGGACTCCCCCGCGCGAGCGGCCGCAACGAGGTCGCCCTCAAACCCCTCCGGGATAAAGAACACGCAGTCGGCGCTGCCCTTGGCGCTATTGCTCTTGGAGAGCGCGTCCGCAAGGTCGTAGGTGTCGTCGCCGACGCCCGTGACCAGCTCAAAGCGCGAACCCAGATGCTTGGTAAGCGCACGCGAAAGGTCGCTGTCGTCGCGGTCGACCACAATCACGTTGGCATCGTAGGGCTTGTACTCGGTGAGCTGCGACGAGTTCCAGCTCACCGATGCCGCGATGAATACGCCCATCAGCGAAATGAACACCGTGTAGATAAGCAGGTAGAACGGGTGCGCGAGCGCCATGCGAAGCGCGGTCTTAAAGGTGCTCATAGCGGCTCCTTCCAAAGATCAGCGTGGCGGCAGCAACGAACAGCAGCGCCATAAGGACCAGTGCGCCGGCGCGAACGGCAAAGGGGCCCAGGTCCTCAAAGAAATACAGGCGGTTGAACATGTCGCAGATAAGCTTGACGGGGTTGAGCCAGCACTCGGCCGGGCAGGCGCGGGCGACGTCGTCGGCAAGCGCCATCGCCGGCTCGCCGTAGAGGCCGGCGAACAGGGCGCACGTGGTAGCAAAGCCCGTAAGGATGCCGGACTTGGACGCCTTGCCGCCCTTAACGGGAAGCGTACCCACAAAGAGCCCCAGGCCCGTGGCGGCAAGCGCGGAAGCGGCACCGCCCACCAGACACAGCCCCTCGCGCCCGCCAAAGTCGACGCCCACGGCCAGGCGCACGTAGCCAATCGCGATCGTCATCGAAGCAAAGGAGACCAGCCACGAGCCCACAAAGATACCGGCCAGCGACGCCGTCTTGGAAAGGCCACCCACGCAGCGACGCGCGCCGAGGCCCGACAGATTGGGCTGCAAATCGACGACGCTCAAGGCAGCAAACTCGGCAGACATCATCGCAACCAGGCCAAAGAGCGCGTAGTAGTAGATGACCGTGCCATCGGGCGTGGTGCGCGTCAGGCTAACGCGGCGGGTGCCGCCCTCGAGCGACAGGGCGCGCGCAACCGCCTCCGGGTCGGCGAGCGCCGCCGGGTTGTCCTGGGCAATCTGGGACATGAGCTCGGCATTTTGCGTATACGAGCTTGCCACCGTCTCCAGAATGCTGCGGTCGGTGAGCACCGACGAGGCGCGCGAGTTGTCATAGCTCGAAAGCAGCGTGAGCTTGGGCGTGCCCGCGTCGTCGACCGTATAGATGCCCGCGACCTCGCCGGCCTTAAGCGCACGGTTCGCGTCGGCTGCATCGTCGCACTCGTGGATCTCGAGCAGCTGGTCGTCGCCCTCCTTGGCAAGCGACGTCGCCACGTCCTTAAAGGTCGAGGCGTCCCAGGCTTCGTCAGCGACAACGGCCACCGGCACCGGGTCGATCTTGCCGTCGGAGCTGAGGTTCGCAAACATAAACATGAACATCGTGGAAAGCGCGACGGGAAAGATCGCGCCCCAAACCCACGTGCTCGGCCGGCGCAGCAGCGTCTTGACCGTAATGATAATGGTGTTGAACATGGCTGTCCCCTAGTCGCGCAGCTCGCGGCCGGTGATCTCGAGGAACACGTCGTTGAGAGTCGGCGGCTCGCTCCACACGCGGCCGAGCGCCACGTCGGCGGCGCGCAGCGTATCGAGGATGTCGACCAGATTGTGCGGGCTCGCTTCGCAGGTGCAGACGAGCTCGCCGCCCGACAGCCCAACCGAAAGCACATGCTCGAGGGCGCGCAGGCGCTCGACTGTGGCGGCCTCGACGGCGCCGACCTCGACAGTCACGCGCTCGCCCATCTGAATCATGCGCTTGAGCTCGTCGTTGGTGCCCTGCGCCAGCACGCGCCCGCCGTCCATGATCATGATGCGGCTGCAGATCTGCTCGACTTCCTCCATGTAATGGCTGGTGTACACCACCGTGGCGCCCTCGTCGCGCAGGCGGCAGATGCCCTCCAGGATGGCGTTACGGCTCTGCGGGTCGACCGCCACCGTGGGCTCGTCAAAAAAGATGAGCTCGGGCTTGTGCGCGATGCCGCAGGCAATGTTGAGGCGGCGCGCCAGGCCACCCGAGAGTTTGCCGGGGCGGAACTTGGTAAAGTCGCCCAGCCCGACGAAGTCGATGGCCTCGTCGACCAGCGCGCGACGGCGCTTGCGGTCGTTGACGTAGAGGCTGCAGAAATAGTCGATGTTCTCGCGCACGGTGAGTTCGTCGAACACCGCCACCTGCTGCGGCACCACGCCGATGCGACGCTTGAGGTCGTAGCGGGCGGGCGTCATGGGCTCGCCGAATAGCTCGATGGTGCCCTTGTCGTAGGCGAGCAGCTGCAGAATGCAGTTGATGGACGTGGTCTTGCCCGAGCCGTTGGGGCCGAGCAGGCCAAAGATCTCGCCGGGGGCGATGCTCAGGTTAAAGTGGTCGAGCGCAATAAGATCGTCGTAGCGCTTGACGATGTTTTCGACGTGGACGATGTCTGCCATGAGGCGGCCCTTCTGTTGATTGCGGCCCGGTACGATTGCATCATCGCAGGAGCCGCCGGCGCGCACCAGTGAGCTTTGTCACGAGTGCGGGGAGCCTGGTCGCGCGGCCCGCCGGCGCCCCCGCTTTGCCGCGCGGGAGGAATGTCACGGTTGCGCAGGCGGCGCCTCCCCCGCGCGCAGAATCGCGTACAATACCCGTATGAACAGGCTTTTCGACAAATCGATTGTGCTGGCGTGCTGCATTGCGGCCGCCGTGGGCCTTGCTGTGGACGCTCGCCTAGTCGCGGCGTTTTGTCTTGGCGTTATTGCCACCTCGCTGGCCGAGCTCGCGCAGGGGGAACGCGCCCGGCGCGCAAGCGAGGCCACGAGCTGCGCTTACATCATCGCGGGTGTCTTCGTGCCGCCGTTTATACCGTTTGCGCCTCTCGCCTTCTATGACATTGCGCGGCGCGTGCGCCGTGAGCACGCCTGGGTCGCGCTGGGCATTGGCTCCGCTTTTGCCCTTGCGCTCGTCGCGGACCTTCGCACCGACGCGCTCACCGCCCGAACGCTCCTGCTGACCGCCATCCTTTCGCTTGCCGCCACCTTGTTATCGCTACGTACCGCCCAGTTGGAGCGCGAGCAGCAGCGCATGCGTCGCATCCGCGACGAGCTGCAGGAACGAGCCCTCGCGCTCGAGGCGCGCAACCGCGATCTTGCCGACCGCCAGGACTACGAAGTCGAGCTCGCAACGCTCGCCGAACGCGCCCGCATCGCGCGCGAGATCCACGATAACGTGGGCCACCAGCTCACGCGCGCTTCGCTGCAGGCCGAAGCGCTGCGCGTGGTCCACACCGACGAGCCCAGGGTTGCCGCCGATTTCGCCGACGTCAAACGCACGGTTGACGAGGCGCTCCAGCTTGTGCGCACCAGCGTCCACGCGCTCAACGACAACGCCGTCGAGCTTTCCGTGCAGCTCGAGCGCATTGTTGAAGGCGCGCGCTCGGACGGCGGTCCGCAGATTGAGCTTGAAGTTATGACCGAGCACGCACCCGCAAACGTCGCCAACTGCTTTGCGGCAGTCCTGCGCGAGGCGCTCTCCAATACCATGCGCCACGCTTGCGCCCAGGCCGTCACCGTACGGTGCATGGAACATCCGTCGTTTTACCAGATCATCGTTACCGACGATGGCGCGGGCGGGGTCCAAGCAAGCGGCCGCGGCGTCGCGGAGGGCATGGGGCTCGCCTCCATGCGCGAACGCGTCGAAGCGCTTGGCGGGACCTTCACCGCAGGCCCGCGTGCCGGCGCCGGCGGCTGGCGCGTGTTTGCCACCGTTCCCAAACAGCAAGGAGATGAGGGCCGATGAGGCTCATCGTTGTCGACGACGACCGCTTGGTGGTCGATTCGCTCAAGATTATCCTGGGCGCCCAGCCGCAGATCGAGGTGGTGGGCACCGGCGCCAATGGCGACGATGCAGTGGCGCTCTATGCCGAACACGCACCCGATATCGCGCTGCTCGACATTCAGATGCCGGGGCGCGACGGACTTTCGGCGGCACGCGAGATCCTCGAGCGCGACCCTTCGGCGCGCGTGGTGTTTCTGACGACATTCTCGGATGACGAGTACATTGTGTCGGCGCTCAAACTGGGCGCCCGCGGCTACCTGATCAAAACCGATGTCGCCGCCATTCCGCCAGCGTTGGCGCAGGTCATGGACGGCAAACGTGTGCTCGAGGGAAAGGCGATCGAGGATATCGATTTTGACGGAACGGGTATCGAGGCGGGCACGCCCCGCCGGCCCGCGGCCTTTGCCGGCCTGACCGACCGCGAGTTCGAAGTCGCCGAGCTCATCGCCCGTGGCCTCGACAACAAGGAGATCGCCGCCACCGCCTACATGGGCGAAGGCACCGTGCGCAACCACATCAGCTCGATCCTGGCAAAGATGGGCCTGCGCAACCGCACGCAGATCGCCATCGCCTACCTGCGAGGGTAATTACCCAACGGCCGACCGCCCCGGCATAGCAAAATGGCTGTTATCGATTTGATGCCATTTCAAAACTATGCCGGTTTACGGGGCTAAACCCAGGAACCCCGTCCATACTTGCGCTTTTCGAAAAATGACGGCTCATTTACCTGCGGTTTTATTCTTGCAACTATCGGCATGGTTGGGGGTTCGCGATTCGGCCCCGTAAACCGACATAGTTTTGGAACAGTGGGGTCACATATCGACGCCCCGCAAGCCGTACAGAGCCAAAAATGATCCGTTTTCCTCCGCCCGCGGAGATCGGCTGACGGCGCTCGCCACGAAATCGGCCCGTCTACTACGTTTAACTCGATACCCCTGACCATACCTTCGTTTTGAGCAAAACCGCAGGCGTTCTACCTGCGGTTTTGTTTTCGCGTTTTTTGACATGGTTGGGGGTAAGGGACTAAACGTAGTAGATAGGCCGATTTCGTGGCGCTCCCCCGCGCACAAAAGCGCCGCCACGGAGAAGGGAGATGTCTCCGTGGCGGCTGAGGGTGGGGGTGGGGGCTGCGTTCTGGCTCCCCGCCAGCGGCCCGGGGCCTTTTGGCCCCGGGCCGCTGTCAGCGCGCCTAGCGCTTACGGATACCCCAGACTAGGGCTCCGACGCCGGCCATGGCGATAACAAACGCCATGAGCAGTGCGGCAGCCTGCTGGTCGCCCGTAGTAGGCAGGAAGCCCTTGACCGTCTTGACGATGTTCGTCACCGTCTTGGGCGTGCCGGGATCGGGCGCCGGCACGGGCGTCTCGGGCTTCTTGTACGTGTTGTTGAACACGATACCCTCGACGCTCTTGTCGCCCTTGGTAAAGGCGACGTTCGCCTTGAGGTTGCCCTCGCCGTCATCGACCACGTTAACGGTCGCGGTAAAGACGGACTTGTCGTAGGTCATACCGGCCTCGTCGCCCTTGACCTCGCTGATGGTGTAGACGTACGTACCGGGCTCGTCGTACTCGAGCTTGTCGAAGTTGATCTTGCCGTCGGCGTCGTTGGTGACGGTGGACTCGGCGTCCTCGCCAACGAGCTTAAAGCTAAACTCGTCCTTCTTGAGCTCGCGTCCCTCGAGCACCTTGATGGCACCGATGGAGACCTGGGTAGGCATGGCGTGATACTTGTTGGTAAAGCCAGCCGACTCGGTGGTTCCCTCGAGCTTGTGCGTCGCGGTCAGCGTACCGTCGCCGTTGTCGGAGACGGTGGTCACGACGGTGTAGGTCGTGCCGTCATAGGTGACGCCCTTGTACAGGCCGAGCGCGTTGGGGCAAGCCTCGCGCAGCGTGTACGTGTGTGTACCGGGCGCCTCGTAGCGAATCGGGCTTAGTGCAACGTTGCCGTTGGCGTCGTTGGTGCCACTGGCGACAACCACGCCGTCCTCGAGCAGATCAAACGTGAACTCGCCGGCTGCAAGGTCGCGTCCGGTCAGACGCTTAACCGTCTTGACCTGATCGGTCACGGAAGAGTCGGCGGGCGCCACGCTGTACGTGTTGGTGAACGTGAAGTCCGCACCGTCGTCGCCGTTGCGCACGACACTCAGATGTCCGGCACCGTCGTCAGTCACGGTGTAGGAAACCTTGCGCGTGGCGTTGGTGTCATTGGTCACGCCAGGGGCGCTACCGGACTCGGCCACCGTGTAGGTAAAGGTGTGCGAACGCGGAGCGGTGGGGGCTGCGGGCTCGGACTCGTCGGTGTCGGCAGCGTCGCCGTCAGCGGCGTCGGCGTCAACCTCGGCCTCGTCGGCGTTGGCTTCGGCGTCGCTTAATGCGTCGTCAGAAGCATCGATCGTCACGCCCAAGGCGCGGTTGAGGTCCTCAAGCGTAAAGTGGATCTTGCCAAAGTCCACGTTGCCGGCCGCGTCGTTGGTTGCGGTCGCGCGCTCGGGCATCGGGGCGCCCGCCTCATCGGCAGTCACGGTAAAGGTGAACTTGCCCGCAATGTCTGCCGGGGTCAGGCCCTCGGCAGCCTGGAGCTTCTTGGTGCCGGCGAGCGCGGCGTCAACGGCATCGGCGCCGTAGACGTTCTCGAACACAGGCTCGACGCCACCGTAGTCAGGCTTTGCCGTCAGGGTACCGTCGCCGTTGTCGACGACGATGACCTTAAAGCTAAAGCTCGACTTCGCGGCGGTAATACCCTTTGCTGCAAGCGGGGACGTGTACTCAAACGCCGTGTAGTTGATGGTCCACGCAAGCTTGGCATCCGTGTCGGTGCGGATGGCGCGGCGGGCGTTTACCAGGTCGGCAAGCATCTCGGTCGTGTAATGCAGCTCGCCAAAGCTCACCTGGCCGTTAACGTTGGTAACGCACGTGCCGCCGATGGCTTCCGTCTCGCCCGCATAGGCGATACCAAAGTAGAACTCGCCGTCGGCCAGCGGACGGCCGGTCAGGGTCTTGGTGGCAACGACCTGAGCAACGGCACCACCAGGTGCATCGGTCGTGGCGCTATAGCTGTTGACGAACGGGACCACGGCGCTCTCGACCGCAGCGGCACCAGTCTCGTACTCGGTTACCAGCGTTCCCTTGTCGGGGTTGCCAGTAACGGTCGTGGTGGCAGTGAGCGTACCGGCACCATCGTCAGCGATAGCGATCGTCACGGTGCGCTCGGCGCTATCGTAGGTGTAGCCGGGCTTGCCGTCGTTCTTCTCGGCCACGGTGTATTTGAAGGTCTTGCCGGCGTCAGCCTGCATAAACTTGACCTCATGGCCCGCTAGAATGTCAATCAGACCGACCGTTGCCTCTGCCGTCGCAGGAGACTTGAAAGTGTTGGCCCCGGGCAGCAGACCAAGTGCGTTGGCCGAAGCCTCGTCGGCGGGCGTCACGGTAAAGCTAAACTGGCCCTCGGTCATGGGACGTCCGGAGAGGGTCTTGCTGAGCTTAAGGCCGCCGGCCGCGGCGTAATCGAGCTCAGTGCGGTACGTGTTGGTGAAGCGGCCGCTTTCCTTCTTGGTGACGTTGGCGGTCAGGACGCCCTCGCCGTTCTCGGTCACGGCCACTTCGGCGGTCGCGACATGTCCGTCATACGTCATGCCCGCCGCGTTGCCCGCGTTCTCGCGGATCTCATATTTGTAGGTTCCGGCAGCCGTGTAGCGAATCTTGCCGAAGTTGATGGCGGCGATGCCATCCTTCGCGTCCTTCTTGCTCACGGTTACGGTTGCGGGATCGGGCAGCGGGGCGCCCTCGGGAGCGGTGATGGTAAAGCTGAACTCGTCTGCATCCGTCCAGTCGCGGCCGTCAACGGCCTTGCTCAGGTCAAAGTCGAGCTCTGCATCGAGCGGGATCACGCTGTAGGTATTCTTGAACTCGGCGAGTTCGTCGCCCTTCAGGACATGCTTCGCCTCGAGCGTGCCGTCGCCGTTGTCGGTGATGGTGGTCTCGATGGTGTATTCGGCGGTGCTGTAAGTGATGCCCTTGCTGGTGGTTCCGCCGTTGACCTCGCGCAGCGTGTAAGTGTGCTTGCCAGCCTCGGTGTACTTCACGGCGCTCATCGTGATCTTGCCGTCGGCAGCGTTGGTGCCGGTGGCGACGACATCGTTACCCTCGACGAGCTCGAAGGAGAACTCGCCGGCAGCAAGCTCGCGGCCGTCCAGAACCTTGGTCGCGGTGATCTGGTCGGTGACGCTGAACTCACCAGGATTCGGCTTGTAGCTGTTGCTGAACTTCGCCTCGTCGTCGCCCTTCAGGACATGCTTCGCCTCGAGCGTGCCGTCGCCCTTGTCGGTGATGGTCGTCTCGATGGTGTAGGTCTTGCCATCGTAGGTGATGCCGTTGCCGGCGTCGCCCGGGACCTCGCGCAGCGTGTAGGTGTGCTTGCCGGGCTCGTTGTAGGTGATCTCGCTCATCGTAATCTTGCCGTCGGCAGCGTTGGTGCCCCTAGCGACGACCTCGTTGCCCTCGACGAGCTCGAAGGAGAACTCGCCCTCAGCCATGTCGCGTCCGGTCAGGTACTTGGTCGCCTTGATCTTGTCGGTAACGCTGGAATCCTTGGGCGTCACGTTATAGGCGTTCTCAAAGGTCGCCTTCTCGTCGTTTTGCAGCTTGTGCTCCACGCTGAGGGTGCCGTCGCCGTTGTCCTTGACGATGGTCACAATAGTGTACTCAGCGGTGCTGTAAGTAATGCCGTTTTCGGTGGTGCCGGCCTTGGTCTCGCGCAGCGTGTAGGTGTGCTCGCCAGTCTCAGTGTAGGTGACGGGATCCATCACGATCTTGCCGTCGGCATTGTTGGTGCCGGTGGCGACCACGCTATTGCCCTCGACGAGCTCGAAACGGAACTCGCCAGCCTTGAGGTCGCGCCCGGTCAGTGACTTGGTCGCCTTGATCAGGTCGGTGACGCTGGAGTCCTTGGAGCCAGGCCTGTAGGAGTTGGTGAACTTCGCCTCGTCGGCGCCCTTCAGCTTGTGCTCTACGCCGAGCGTGCCGTCGCCGTTGTCCTTGACGACGGTCTCGACGGTGTAGGTCTTGCCGTCGTAAGTGATCCCGTTGCTGGCGTCGCCCGGGACCTCGCGCAGCGTGTAGGTGTGCGTTCCGGCCTCGGTGTACTCGATGGCGCTCATCGTGATCTTGCCGTCGGCGGCATTCTTGCCGGTGGCGACGACCTCGGCGCCCTCGCCCTCGCCCTCGACGAGCTCGAAGGAGAACTCGCCGTCCTTGAGGTCGCGGCCGTCCAGAACCTTGGTCGCGGTGATCTGGTCGGTGACGCTGGAGCTAGACGGCGTCACGTTGTAGGAATTCTTGAACTCGGCGGTCTCGGCGGGCTCGGCGCCCTGCAGCTTGTGCGTAGCACTGAGCGTACCGTCACCGTTGTCGGTGATGGTGGTCACGATGGTATAGGTCTTGCCGTCGTAGGAGATGCCGTTGCTGGCGGTTCCGCCGTTGACCTCGCGCAGCGTGTAGGTGTGCTCGCCTGCCGCGGTGTACTCGACGGCACTCATCGCAATCTTGCCGCGAGCGTCGTTGGTGCCGGTGGCGACAACATCGTCGCCCTCGACGAGCTCGAAGTTGAACTCGCCGTCCTTGAGGTCGCGGCCAGCCAGGACCTTGGTCGCGGTGATCTTATCGGTGACGCTGAAGCTCTTGGGGGTCAGATTGTAAGCGTTCTTGAACTCGATGCTCTTAACGTCCTCGGCACCCTTCAGCTTATGCGTAGCCACCAGCTGGCCCTTACCGTTATCGCTGATGGTCGTCACGATGGTGTAGACGTTTTCGTCGTAGGTGATGCCACCAGCGTTGCCCTTGACCTCGCGCAACGTGTAGGTGTGCTGACCGATCTCGGTGTACTCGATGGGGCTGAACGCAACGTTGCCGTTGGCGTCATTCTTTACAGTCTCGATAAGCTCCGAGCCCTCGCCCTTAACCTCGCGCAGCTCAAAGCTGAACTCGTCTGCCTCGAGGTCGCGGCCGGTCAGGGACTTGGTCGCCTTGATCTGGTCGGTAACACTGGACTCAACATGATCCGCAGCATAGGTGTTCTTGAACTCGGTCTCGCCCGAGGTCTTCGTCGCAGAAGCCTCAAGCTTGCCCTTCTCATTGGGCTTCACTGTCACGGTGAACTCTGCAACGTTGTCGCTGTAGGCGATGCCGTCGACCGTGGTCCCGGCATGCTTCTCGCTAACCTTGTAGACATACGTGCCCGGCTTGTCATAGGCAATCTCGCCGAAGCTAATGCCCGCATGGCCCTTTGTTGCAACCGCAATCTTGGACTCAGGCATCGGGGCGTTGCCCTCGGACGTCAGGCCAAACTCAAACTTGTCCTCATTCGTCCAGTCGCGTCCCTCGAGCACCTTGACCAGGCCAAAGTCGGCAGTTGTCAACGTTGTCGGCTTGGTATTGAGCGTAAAGTTAATCTTGCCGTTATTGCCCAGATAGACATTGACCTTCGTCGCGCCGGAAACAACCTTCGTGTTGTTCCACTGGGGATTGATTACGTCGCGTGCGGTGTCAGTCGGGTTTCCGCCAACACGTTCCTTGGTGGTGTGAAGCTGATTGATAAAGGCGAGGCGCGCGGTACCAGCCTTAATCGACCAGTGATTGTCTTCCTTTACCAAAGCGCCTTCAAAGCTTTCAAGCTCGCTTCCCTTAACCGGAATCGAAACGGAATCATCGTACGGCGCGCCCGACGAGTTCTGCGCCATAAACTCATCTTTGTACCAATAGGTCTTAGAGCCCGAAGGCTTTTCCGTTGCAAGCTTGGTGCAAGCCGCATCTGTGTAGACGGGCGTTAGCTTTTGGAAGTAGTAGTAACTATTCGTAGCAGCAGGCTCAAAGCTTGCGACCGTATCGCCCGCATCGTCGCCGGTCCATTTGTTGGCATAGAAGCTGACGGTATTGGAATCGGCGTCCTTGTGCTTGTCGATATAATCCTGCAGCCCCGGAACGTTATTGGGAGTAAACAGATTCGCGCGCGCAATAGACTTTACGCTCGATGCATACACCACGCGGATAGGCGAGATGGCATCCGTGGAGTCAACCACAAACGTACCCGCCGACTTGTCAACGGTAAAGCGACGCAGCGGAATGAGCGATGCGGGGACCTTGACCGTCACGATGTCACCGCGCTGCGGATTATTCTCGTCCGCGCGGTCGACCGTGATCACCAGGTGAGCGAGCTCGCCATCAAACGTATAGGTATCGATATTGCCATCGGTCGACTTGGTAGCGGCGCCATAGGTCTTGCCGTTGTACTCAGCACCGGTAAACCCGTCGACTTGCATGAAGGCACCCAGCTCGTCCTCGAATGTGATGTAACCGGAGCCGTTGGGATTGTTGCCCTCGACCTTGGTCGGGAAACCCTTGCCCGACGTAATGGCACTCGAGATGTCCTTAAAGACCTGATCAAGCTCGGCGGCGTTGGTCGCCGACTTGTAGTAGCTGGCACCGGCAACGGGGTTGCCAAAATTGACATTCCACTTCTCAGTTCCAAAAAGGCCATGGCTTACGGACGATGTGGCCTCCGGATAGTTACTCGACACGGCATGCATGAACTTATTCTTATTGCTCGTGTCGTTGCTTGTTGGATCGTCGTCCGGCTTCGCACCGTTGAAGATACCGATGGTATAAATGGTCGCCCCGCCGCTCTTTATGGTCTTGGCGGTATTGATGGCGTCCCTAGCGACCGCGGGCTCAAAATCACGAGAGCTCGTAGGTGAGCCATCGGTGAAGAACACGACGATCTTCTGGGCGCCTTCGCGACCAGAAGTGATGCCCTTGACCAGGTCCATGCCATAGTCGGCACGCGTGGCACCGGCAGGCTTGATGGAGTTAATCGTGCTCCTGAGACTCTCTGCGCCGTCGTCTGAGCACGCCATCAGCTTTTGCATGGTCTGCGAGTAGTTGTAGCTATAGCCGCCATCGCGATAGGTGTCATTGCCGATCCAGTCAGTCTTCTTTCCTGCAAACTTAACGATGGCAACTTGGTGCTGTTTGCTCGCATCCTTAATGCTCTTGTTTTGCTCGGCAATGGTGTCGATAAAGTGGTTGGCAGCATTCTTGAGCGCAACGATACGCTTGGTAGAATCTCCACCACCCATAGAATCATCCATTGAGCCAGAGGCATCGAGCACCATCACGATGTCGAGCGGCTTGGAAACCAGCGACGTTGTATCGGATGTCGAAGACATCGCCGAAAGCGTGGTCAAAAAGTCCGATTTCCCGTCATCGATTGCTTGGACCGTCTTATCCGTCCAAATTCGGCCGACGTTTTGCGTCGTGACCTTACTGCCGTCATAGCCGCCCGCCCAGAACTTCCAATGGTTACTGGTGCCGTGGTCGACTACCTTTGTCGCTTCCGGTCCGTCCATTCCGGTGCTGGACCTGGCGTTGGCCTCGGGCAGCATGGCAAATGCTGCAGCCGGCAACACCAGCGCCACGGCCAGTATCACCGCCAAGAGACCCCTCGTGTACTTACCCATCGCGTCTCCCTTCTCGCGGGCTCAGACCTTGCATCAGCCTAAAGTTACGGAATGAGACACAATTAGGGTAGGTGACACATGTTCCAGATTCGATTTTAGGCGTGAGACAAATGTCTCAACAAAGTTGAGACACGAGGGTTTTCGCAGGAAAACGGGTGCGATTCAAGATTGACGGGACAAAAGGGCCCGTTTTCCTCCATCCCCGGGGGATCAAAGGCTGTTACGGATATGGTGCCATTTCAAAACTATGCCGGTTTACTACGATAAAAACGAGGTCGCCGATCACGCGCGACTTTTTCACAAAACTGCAAGCCGTCTACCTGCGGTTTTTGTTTTGCCAAATGCGGCGTGGTTGAGGGTAGGCGATTTATCGTAGTAAACCGGCATAGTTTTGTTCGCGGAGGCTTAGCCGCACGTTCACGCGCGGGGCCGGTGGGGCAATTTTGCCCCACCGGCCCCTATTCCAGCTCTATTCCGACTTGGTTTCTACCGTGGGAGTCTTGTCCGCTGCGACTGGAGTGCGGGCGGTGTCCATAGTCAGGCAGTGTTTGGGGCAGCTCTCGATGCACTCGCCGCACACCACGCAGGCGTACGGGTCGATTGACCACGTCCCGCCCTTGCGATCGACCGCGAGCGCGCCCGCCGGGCAGCGACGTGCGCACATGCCGCAGCAGATGCACGCGTCCATGTCGTTGACGATATGTCCGCGCAAACGCTCGGGCGCCGTCAGCTTCTCCTGCGGATAGCACACCGTGACCGGCCGCTTGACCATAGAGCCCAAGGCCGTCTTGGCAAATGTCAGCAAACTCATGCCGCGCCTACCTTTCCGTGCAGCTAATGCAGGGGTCAATGGTCAGGATAATCATGGGCACGTTGGCAAGGAGCACACCCTGCAGCGCATGCGTCAGGCCAGCCAGGTTTTGCGACGTCGGTGTGCGCACGCGGAAACGGTCCAGATTTTTGGTGCCGTTGCCGCGCACATAGTAATACGCCTCGCCGCGCGGCTGCTCAATCACAACCTCGCCGCGCGCGCCATCGGCCGGCGTAAGCTTGGTACGCCCACCGATACCGTCGTGAGGAATCTTGCCCACAAGCTCCTTAATGATGTTCATGGCCTGCGTGACCTCGGCACAACGCACCTGACAGCGGGCATAGCAGTCGCCGTCGGTGGCAACGATGGGCTCAAACGCAGCCAGATCCGCATAGGCGCCGTCGCCGAACATGCGCACGTCGTAGTCCACGCCCGAAGCGCGACCAAACGGGCCGACCATCGAAAGCTCCAGCGCATCCTTCTTGCTGATCGTGCCCACGCCATGCAGGCGCTCGCCGCAGCTATTGTCGTCCAAAAACGTATGCACCAGGGCCTCGTAGTCGGGACGCATGGCATCGAGCGTCTGGACAATGCCCGCCAGCTCGGAGTCCTCAATGTCGTGCTTAAGGCCGCCGATTTCGTTGATCGACAAAATCACGCGGCCGCCGCAAGTGCTCTCAAAAATCTTGAGAATCTGCTCGCGCAGCGTCCACGAACGATAGAACAGCGCCTCGAAGCCAAAGGCATCGGCGAGCAGGCCCAGCCACAGCAGGTGCGAGTGGATGCGCGAAAGCTCGTGCAAAATGGTGCGGATATACTGCACGCGGCCGGGCACCTCGATGTCGAGCATGCGCTCGCAGGCGCTGGCATAGCCGCAGCTGTGGCCCACGGCGCAGATGCCGCAGATGCGCTCGGCGATGTAGCCAAACTGGTGCATGTCACGCTTTTCGGTGAGCTTCTCGAGTCCGCGGTGCACAAAGCCGATCTGCGGAATTGCCTCGAGAACGCGGTCGTCCTCGATCACCAGGTCCAGATGAAGCGGCTCGGGCAGCACCGGGTGCTGCGGGCCAAACGGAATAACGGAGCGATGTGCCATGGACCTTACGCCTCCTTTTTATGCTTGTCGCGGGCGGCCTTTGCGGCAAGCGCCGCACGGACCTTGGCCGCTTTCTCGGGATCCATGGCGGCGAGCTTTGCCTCCATCTCGGCAGCCTTGAGCGCCGCCTTGGCAGCAGCCTCATCGTGCTGAGTATCGGAGCCGGCAGCCGCAGCGGGCTGGGCGACGGCAGCGCCCGCAGCATCGTCGGCGCCCGCAGTGCCCTCCCCCGCAGTGGCCGTGGCAGCGGCAGCCTTTTCGGCCGCAGCCTTGCGCGCCTTGGCCTCTGCAACCGCGCGGACCTTCATGGCCTTCTCGCGCGCAGCCTTCACCTCGGGCGTGATAACGCTCATGGGCTCGGCCGTTGAGACCTGGTAGAAAAAGCCCTTAAAGTCGACCTGCATATCGGTAATGGCAAGACCAAACAGGTCGTGCGCTTCGTTCTCAAACGGAAATACTGCCGGATAGTACGAGCTGATGGACGGAATCTTCTGGTACTGATCAATTCCCTCAACCACCAGGTTCTCGATCGCATAGCTACCGTCCTGCGCGATCTGCTCCTGAGCAGCCCGAACGTTGATAAACGTATAGACCAAGCGATACGAACCGTCGTCGACGTTGCGCTCGGCGTGCATTTGCACAAAGCGCGCGCCGACGCCCTTGAGCGCCTGGACATGCGGCAGGAGCTCGTCGATCCCGACGGTGGTATAGATTGCCTTTTGCATTACTCGGCCTCCTTTGCAGCGACGGGCGTCCCAGCAGGTGCGTCGCCAGCGACGGGCGCGGCGGGCGCCCTAGCGGGCGTATCGCCGGCGTCATCAGCCCCGGCCCCCGCTGCCACAAACCCGTCCTCGCCCAGCTCAACGCCACCGTCCCAGGTAGCGGCGCCGCCCACGGTGAGCGGATCGCCGCCGGCGCGCATCACGGCCTCCTTCTGGTCCAGAATGCCGCACGCCTCCACGATGGCATCGATCACGGTCTCGGGGCGAATGGCGCACCCGGGCGCGTACACGTCCACGGGAATCGCGCGGTCCACGCCGCCGATCACGTTATAGGCATCGCGGAACACACCGCCCGAACACGCGCAGATACCGCAGGCCACCACGCACTTGGGCTCGAGCATCTGGTTGTAGATCTGGCGCACGACGGGCAGGTTCTGAGCGTTGACCGACCCCGTTACCAAAAAGATATCCGCATGCTTGGGGTTGCCGGTGTTGACCACGCCAAAGCGCTCCGCATCGAACAGCGGCGTGAGCGAGGCCAACACCTCGATATCGCATCCGTTGCAGCTCGAGCCGTCGTAATGAATAACCCACGGCGAGCGCGACATTTTATGATCCATGGATGCCGCCTCCTAAATAAACACGTCGACGAGGATGGGCATAAGGTTGAGCAGGCCAAACACCAGCGCCACGCCCCAGCCGAGCTTAAAGCAGCTGCGCCAGGTGCTGCGCGCGAAGGTGTTGTCGATCAGCACCTCGACAAAGTACGTCGCAGCCATCACGACCAGGGCTACGACCCAGCTCACCGGGTTGTCCCAGACAAAGAACATGCCCACCCACATCAAAAACAGCACGGTCTCGCACCAGTGCATAAGGGTCATCTTGGCCAGCGTGCCGCCGCTCATCTCGGTGGCGACGCCCTGGACGATCTCCTGATGCGCGTGATGTGAGTACGAAAGGTCAAACGGCGACTTGCGCAGCTTGATGGTGAGCACCGCGAGCAGCGCGAGGAAAATGGGCGCGCTGTACACGATGATGGGGGCCGACTGCCCCGTCACGGCGATGGAATCGAAGCTATCGGTGGCAAGGTACAAGCCCACGCTCATCAGCAGAACGGCGGGCTCGTAACTCATAACCTGCAGCAACTCACGATCGGCGCCGACCTGGGCAAACGGGCTTTGCGTCGAGGCGGACGCCAGCACCACAAAGATCGCGGCGAGCGTCACCATAAAGGCGCACAGCAGCGTGTTGGAGCCCGACACAAAGATGCCGCCGCCCACGACGGTAAAGATGAGCGCGCACGCCATGTAGGTATCGTCCATGGTGTTTACGCTGGCAGGGGCTTTGCGCAGCAGCTTGGCAACGTCGTAGAAGGGCTGCAGCAGACGCGGCCCCACGCGACCCTGCATGCGAGCGGACAGCTTGCGGTCAAGGCCGTCAATCAAACCGCCCACAAGCGGCGCCAGCAAGGCAAACGCCACGGTACCAATAAAAATGCCCAAGACGCCCGAACCTTCAAAATACTTGCCGCGCAGCACCGAGGGCGCGCTCATGGCAAGCCGCTCGGGCCCAATCCACGCGCAACACAGCAGCGCAAACAAGATAATGCTGCAGCACACGACGCTACCCGCGGGGCCAATACGCTTCTCGCCAAGGGCGTCCTCCGAGTACCAATTGCGCTTTTCGGCCTTCACCTCGTGTCCCATCGAGCCGCGGAAATGGCGGTAATTGTCGGTTCCCACACCCGAAAGATATACGTTTACGTGCGGCTTGTTGCTCACGCGGAATGAAGTCAGCAGCACCACGGCGATAAAAGCCACGATAACCACCATCAGATACATGGCGTCCTTGCCAATAACGTACGGCACGCGGCCAAACACCATGGCCAAGTAAGGCGACACCAGGCCGCTCGAGATAACCGGGAACGCCACGCAGCACAGAATCAGTAGCGCGGCGATGGTGTTGAGCGCCATCCATTCGGTCTTATGGACATTGACCTCAACGTTTTGAGCCGTGGGATCGACGCCCGAAAGCTTGGCAAGCCACTTGCCCCAGAAGTAAAACGTCGCGGCCGAGCCAAAGGCAAGCACCATGATCATGAGCACGTTGCCGGTCTGGGCAAACGCCACCAGGGCGCCCCACTTGGACACGAGCATGCCAAACGGCGCCACAAACATGCCCATGATGCCCAGCATCATCAGGCGCGTCAGGTGCGGCATGCGGCTGAACATACCGTCCATGTCCTCGATATTGCGGCTGCCGATATGATGCTCGGCGGTGCCCACGCACAGGAACAGCAGCGATTTGGCCACCGTGTGGAACAGGATCAGGAAGATGGCGGCCCACACGGCCTCGGGCGCGCCGACACCCAAGCAGGCACTGATGAGGCCCAAGTTGGAAATGGTGGAGTACGCGAGCACGCGTTTGGCGTTGCTCTGCGAGATGGCCATGAGGGCAGCGAGCAAAAACGTGATGGCACCCACACTCGTGACCATAAAGCCGGTCACGGGATAGATGGCATAGAGCGGGCTCAGCTTGACCATTAGGAACACGCCGGCTTTGACCATGGTGGACGAATGCAGCAGGGCGCTCGTGGGCGTAGGGGCAACCATGGCACCGAGCAGCCAAGTGTGGAACGGCATCTGTGCGGCCTTGGTGAGCGCGGCGAGCGACAGCAGGATGACCGGCATCACCAGCAGCGCGGATTGCGCGGTTCCGGCGCCGGAAAGCTCGATCATGCCCGAGATGGTCAGCGGCATGCCGTTAACGTGCAGGTACATGAGTCCGGCCAAAAACGCGATGCCGCCCAGCATGTTGAGGATAATCTGGGTAAAGGCGTTTTTGATGGCCTCGGGCGTGCGCGTGTAGCCAATCATAAGGAACGAGCACACGGTGGTGATCTCCCAGCCGCAGAACAGCCACTCAAGGTTGTCGCTCGTCACGATGACGAACATGGCCGAGAGGAACAGGAACATGAGCGCCAGGAACTGCGGGCGACGGTCGGGCGCGGTCTGCCCGCGCAGCGCGGCCTCGTGCTCGTCGTGGGCCTGGAAGTCCTTCATGTAGCCCAGGGCATACACGCAGATAAGGCTGCCGACAATGCCGACGGCGAGCACCATGATTACGCTCATGTAGTCTAGGTAGAGCGGCGTTGCGGTGACGGCTTCGGCCGCGGGCAGCGTCATGGTCGCAAAGGCGAGCGACCCCACCAGCTGGACTATGCCGAGCACTGTGGTAAGCACGTTCCTATATTTGTACGCGTTGTACAGGATGACGGCGCACAGGATGACATCGATGACGGAGCTGATGATCGAGAGCACATGCGAGGTGCCGGGGGCAACCTCAAAGCTCTGCGGACCCGTGCCAAAAAACATGACGGCGACTACAACTGTCACCGCCATAATAATGCCGGAACCTATGAGCCCCACCGCATCGCGGGCGCGGTCACCGCGCGCGAGCAGCATGCCCAGCGCCGGTACCAGCGGAAACAGGGTAAGGAAATACAGTAGCGTCATACCATCACTCCCCCATGCAAAAACGCTGCAATTGTTTAACGTTATAGCTCAATTGAGGAGTGGCGGCGGCAGGTTTTCGGTCAACTGGGGAGTTTTAGGCGTACGGGGTAAGGAGTCTGTCCGCATTGGAGTAGAGGGGTGACGCTCCCTTACCGCAGCGGCAGGCGCGCGGGCCACTGTGCGCGGTTTATTGGCCACGTTGGAAGATGTCCCGATAGGCTCGCGGCAGTCCGAAAAGTTGGCGCGGCAAGAAAAATGCGCCCCTGTGGGCGCACCATCCCGTTCGCTATTCCGCCTTTTTAACGCGCGGCTTGCGACCGCGCGGCTTATCGACCAGCGCGGACTCGCCGCTCTCGCGATACTGGCGGCACCAAGCCTTGACTGAAGACTCGCTGGGAATCCCATACTTGATCATGGTCTCGCGAACCGTCAGGCCGTTTTCCAGACGGTCCTTAACCACGGCGAGCTTTACTTCGTACGAATAGGTGTGATGACGAGCGCCCGCGTTGAGCACGGCATCGGCACCGCCCACGTCATATGCGCGGGCCCACTGACGAGCCGTGGCCTGGGGAATGCCAAGCTTTGCGGCGAGGGCGCGGTGACCGACCCCCTCTTGGAGGATCTCGACGGCGCGCTGCCTAACCTCGGGCGCATGCGTGCGAGTCCTTGTTGCTTCCGACATACCTGCCACTTCTTAGCCTTAACCGTTAATCTGCTTTCTTACGTGCTTGTTAGATAGTAGCATTTTGCTGTTTACGCGTAGCAGTTAATTGAAAATCGCAACGGTGGCATCTGGGCATTTGCCATTACCTTGCAACAGTTCTTTAGGTTTTATTTACGCAGCTAGTTGGCTCGCGGCTTATTGACGGTATTTTACCAACCAGATTGGTATCTTTTTGTTTGGCTGGTATGGTTTGCGCAATTATTAACCCCTCCCTCAACAATTCTGAGCGGCCTGCAAGGCAGCAGACGTCCTCACTCCTCATGATTAGCGCGCATTGCCATCCACCGGAGCAAAACAAAAAGGGCGGGACCTGCTGTGCTTGCAGACCCCGCCCCGGTTGACACCCGATGGGACGCAGCCGGGCGAGGCGAATCCGTGCTACCGCCCCGCCCCGCCGCGATGTTAGCTACAGCTCGTTGGCCGCGTGATATGCCGTGCGGATGGCACTCGCGATGTCGGCGGTGCGCTCGCCCGAGCAGTCGCCCACGCAGGTCACGGGCACCGTCACGCCGTCCAGGTCAAACGCGTTGGCCTTGGAGCCCACGGCCATCACCACGTAATCGCAGGCGATTTTCACCGGCTCCTCGGCGCCGTCCTCAGTGGTGCGAATGGCCTCCACGCCCTCGTCGGTAATGGCGGTCAGGCGGGTCTTCACGTGCTGCTCCACGTTGTGCTCGGCAAAGTCGCCCATGATCAGCGGCAGAATGGTCTCGGACTCGCCCGCGGCAATCTTGTCGAGCATCTCCACAATCGCAACCTCGCAGCCGTGCTGCAGCAGGTACTCGGCAGTCTCGGTGCCCACCAGGCCACCGCCAATGACGGCGACGCGGCCCGTAAGCTCCACCTTGCCGGCCAGCACGTCCCAGCTCGAGACGACCTTGTCCGAGTCGGCACCCGGAACGGGGATGACCACGTCGTGCGCGCCCACGGCCACAATCGCGGCGTCGGCGGCGTTGAGGTCCTCAGCGGTAGCGGCATGGTTGAGCTCAACCTTCACGCCCAGGCCGGGCAGAATCTTCTCGTAATACTCGACGGAGCGCATGATCTCGTCCTTGCGCGGAGGCGCGGCCGCCAGCACAATCTGGCCGCCCAAGTGATCGCTCGCCTCGTAGACGGTCACATCGTAGCCGCGCTTGGCCGCCACGCGCGCGGCCTCCAGGCCGGCGATGCCGCCGCCCACCACGGCGATCTTCTTGTCGCCCTCGCCCGGCTTAATGGCGATGGTCGCCTCGTCGCCGTTCTCGGCATTGAGCACGCACGAGATGTACTTGCGGTTTTGAATCGCGTCGACGCAGCCCTTGTTGCAGTTGAGGCACTCGCGGATGGGCTCACCCGTGGCAGCCTTCAGCGCAATGTCGGGGTCGCACATGAGCGAGCGGCCATAGGCGATGATGTCGGCCGCGCCGTCTTCCAGAATCTTTTCGCCGGCCTCGACCGAGACAACACGGCCGACGGTGGCCACCGGCACGGAAACCAGGGCTTTGACGCGCTCAGCCACCGGCAGCGTCCAGTTGTAGGGCATGGCGCCCATGGGCGGAATGGTGTCGCCCATGTTGCCGGTATGGTTTGCCTGCGCGACCTGGATCATGTCGATGCCGGCGCCCTCGAGCAGCTTGGCGAACTCGCAGGCCTCGTCGGGCTGCAGGCCGCCCTTGCCGCGCGGCGTGCCGTCGGGGTTCTCCATGATCACGGGGAGCTTGTACTCCACCATCAGCTGCGGCGCGGCTTCCTTAATGGCGGCGACGACCTCGAGCGCGTAGCGAACGCGGTTCTCGAACGAGCCACCGTACTCGTCGGTGCGCCGGTTGAGGATGGCCGAGCACAGCGAACCCACCAGGCGGTCGCCATGGACCTCGATGGCATCGATGCCGGCCTGCTGTGCGCGGGCGGCCGAGGCAGCAATGGCCTCCTTGATCTGGGTGAGCTGCTCTACGCTGGCCTCGTTCACAAAGTGCTGCATATCGTGGTGCAGCTTGGCGTATGCCTGCTTGCGAATCTCGTTGGACTCGGCCATCTTGGCGGCAAAGGTCTCCTCGTCGCCGGCGGCCTTGGCCTCCTGCGCGGCCTTGGCGGCAGCCATGGATCCCATAACCATGCGGCCGACACCGGGCACGTCGTACTCGGGGTGAAACAGCTGCAGCGCAACCTTGGCACCGTGCTTGTGGACGGCGTCGGCCAGCGCCTTAAACGTGGGGATCTGGGCGTCGGTTGCCAGCTTGGGCGTGGGGCTCGCGGTCATGACGGGAGCGACGTCGCCGATGACGATGTAGCTCACGCCGCCACGGGCCAAGCGCTCGTAAAAGGCCAGGCTGCGCTCGCCGATGGAACCGTCGCGCTCCTCGTAGCCGGTGGTCAGCGGCGGGAACATAATGCGGTTCTTGAGCTCAAGGGGGCCAACCGTAATGGGCTGGAGCAGCTTGGATGCAGGTGCGGTCATGAACATTCCTCTCTTGTAGGCGCGGCGGCGATGATGCCGCGTAGTTGTCTAGAGGATATGGCATGGGAGCACAACAGCGCAACGAAAATCGGCGAATATCAAGTGGCGGCAGGTGGATGGGGCGGGGCGGGGCGTCGGATGGGATGAGCCCAGCCGTCGGTTTGTCTCGATCTGTAACAGTTACTCAGCAAAAACCGGGTCTTACTGTTACAGATCAAGACAAACGGGAGCGTTCCGTCGGAAAATCTCGATCTGTAACACCTGCAGACCAAAAAACGACCCTAGATGTTACGAATCGAGACGAACAAATTCGGTCCGACCAAACATCTCAATTTGTAACATCTAGGCCCACTTTTGGCCCCTACCTGTTACAGATCGAGACAAACCAATCTAGCTTGACGAAAGATCTAAATCTGTAACAGTTACTCGGCAAAATGGACCCCAGATGTTACAGATCGAGATTTTGTTTGGGAAGTTGAGAACTGGGTTGAAAACATTGATTCGCAATAATCAGAACCACCCTTAAAAAGGGTGGTTTGCTCTTAGGGTATAACCCACGGGCCCCGGGCTCGCGTCTAAAGGCGCGGGCCCGGACTTCGTCCAGGCCTAGTGCATCTTGACGCGTGGCGCGCCGGTCGAACCGGCAGGATCACCTCCTCTTGAAGGGGTCCTCGTACTCCTTCACGCTCAGCTTGTCCAGCGCGACGTCGTGGGACTCCTGCCCCCTGATGTACTTGGCGATCGTCGCCTCGTTCAGGCCGACGGTGGACACGTAGTAGCCCTCCGCCCAGAACTTCCTGTTGCCGAACTTGTACTTGAGGTTGGCGTGCCTGTCGAATATCATCAGCGAGCTCTTCCCCTTCAGGTAGCCCATGACGCTCGCGACGCTGTACTTCGGCGGGATCGCCAGCAGCACGTGCACGTGGTCGGGCATCAGGTGCCCCTCGATTATCTCGATCCCCTTGTACTCGCACAGCTTCCTGAGGATCTCCCCTATGTCGCTCCTGATTTGGTTGTAGATCACTTTGCGCCTATACTTCGGCGTGAACACGATGTGGTACTTGCACATCCACTTCGTGTGGGAAAGGCTGTAGGCCTTCTGGGCCATGGCGACCACCCCTTCGACTCGAATTCTTGACGGCCTGAACAATCGTCAATATCGGTCGGAGGGGTGGCTTTGTAAAGCCGTTTGTCTCCACCCGCGTAGCGGGTGGTTTAAAGCTGGCCGCTGCGCGGCCAGCAGACTAAAGTCTTGAATAAAAAGCTCGCCGGCTAGGCCGACGAGCTGCAAGTTCTTGGTCGCGGGGGCAGGATTTGAACCTACGACCTCCGGGTATTGTAGTGCTATAATTTTATACGGTGATTATCTATTACTTTCTGCTGGTAGATATATATTTTTTATCCCACTGTTGCTAATCTAATCCCTAAGTCTCCCCATGATAGTAGGGACAATAGTAGGGACACAGAACGGAGCAAATATGCCAAGAGAAAGGCTCCAGCCCGGTCAAGACACCATCGACAGCGCACACATCAAGGAGGACCCGCGCGGCGGATACCGCATGAAATGGAGCATCAGGCTCCCCGATGGCATCACGCTCCGTCGGGACACCAGAGGCTGCGTGACAAAAGGCGAACTTCGCGCAAAAGCCCGTCGGCAGGCCGAAGAGTTAAAAGCCACATGCGGGCTGAAAAGCAATTGGAACAGTTCTGACCTTTTCGGAGGATACATAAAATCCGAGGCGTTGCCGAGCATGGAGGAAAGCCCTCGCCTCCGCCCATCGACCAGAGAACGCTATGCTCTCTGCCTCTCTATCGCAACGGAATCCCTTGGGGGCTACCCGATTGCGGACGCTCTGCGCGCCGGGACCTTTGGTAAAGCCCTCTGCCTGATTGCCGAAAAGCACGGAACAGCAACGGCGCGACAGGTGCGGAAGGTCGTCAACAAATGGGTCATACAACCCCTAATTATGTGCGGCGTGCTCAACTCGAATCCAATTGCAGGGATGAGCTTCGACCTACCTGAAAACAAGGCGAGCAACAAGCCGCAAGGAGGGCAGGGGCTTTCGGAAAGCGAGTGGGGAAAGGTGCTCGATTGGCTCCTATCAGACAGCTGGAAGGGCGCTCTGCCGCAAAGTGGCTCCGTACGCGGAAAATATTCCCGTCAACAGCTTGCAAATGCGCAAAGGGCAATCGTGGAGCTAACAGCGCTGCAAGCCGTCACGGGATTGCGCATCGGTGAGGCGCGAACCCTCACTTGGGACAAGGTAAGCAAGGGCTGTGACTCGGTTGAAGTTACCAACGAGGCAAGCAAGACCCACCGAGGCCGAATTGTCCCCGTTCTCGACTCGCGCGTCATTTCGTTACTCGAAAATCGCCGAGCCGAAAGTAGTGGGGTCGGATTGGTTTTCCCCGCTCCCGCAACCGATAATCCGTGGCGCGAATGGGACAAGTCCAACTGCTCGAAAGCTGTTCGCACCCTTTATTGTCAGATAGCAAGCGACTGTGACATAGAACTTTTGCAGACAGCCCGTTCCCATGTGTGGCGAGCAACCCTCCACACCATTGCCCGTAACAGAGGTGTCCCAATTGAGATAAGGGCAGCGCTCTTTGGTCACGATCCGGAGACAGCCCGGCGTTACTACACCGATACACGAGATGTCAGCGGAGTAATTGACCTATTCTCGTAGCAACCAAACCTGCAATTACCCCCTGAAGATTCACCCATCGGACCCCAAAGACACGATTTCTGGCAGGCACCGTTATCGGCCATCGAGTTAGCACAATGATGTGTCTGACAGGGGGAGCAGGGTCAACAACCGATAGAGCCACTTCAACTTGATGTCTCAGCGCTCCGCAAACAGATTTGAGTCGAAAAAGCCCCTCAGGGAAACGCCGAGGCCCCTCGCTATGCGGTCGATATTCTCAATAGACACGTTTCGCTTGCCCGTCTCGACTTCGGCGAAATAGGTGCGGGACATCTCGATGGAGTATGCGAAGGCCTCTTGACTCATGCCAAGCTCACCCCTCAGCTCCTTAATGCGAAGCCCCACGCGCATCTTGGGGTCAAGCTCAGTCATCGGCACCTCCTATCCACCGGTGTCAATGATTCAAGCCAACCCTATATAAGTCACACCTATATAAGTGACAATTTGAAATACAATGCAAATACTGAAGTATCGCAATCAGGAAGGGGCCATGGTGGTTACGGAGATTCCGCAGGTTTCCGACTCAGCGGAGGAAGCGGAGAAGAAGGAGGAGACGGTCAAGCTCTTTGGACGCGAGGCCGCAAAGAAGAAGGCTTGCGCAGTGGGTGCGGGAATCCTCTGTGCGGCGCTCCTCATCGGCGGCGGGGCTTACGCCATCTCACATGCCAGTTGGACGGGAGATTCCAATGCCCCTGCGGTGTCCCAGTCAAAGGACGATGAGAAGCAGGACATGGTACTTACCCTTGAGGTAAAGGCTGACGGCTGGGATGCGGACACTTCCACGCCCGTCATCGCCCATATAGAGGATGCGGACGGGGAAGTAGACTTCTACACCGCCATCGCTGCGAACAAGCAGGTGACCGTGAGGGTCGGCAAGTCCGGTACCTATACCGTCACATTCATTTCACCGGTGAACGCCGACGGTTCCATCTATAAGGTGTCATCGAAGAAGGTTACCGCCGGGAAGGCCGATAAGAAGACGGCCAGCACGGGTGTGACTTTCAACAAGGTGGATGCGGATAAGGTGACGAAGGATGACCTGACCGCCATCGCCAAGGACGTTGCAGCAGCCGTGAAGAAGGGTGATTCCACCCTGACCGGTGACAAGGGTGCCGAGGTTGTGAAGAAGTTCGAGGACAACATCAAGAAGAACCCGAATGCCGATGCCGGTGCCGTCGAGAAGGAGACCGAGAAGGCGCAGGAGACCGCCAAGGAGGACAAGTCTGACGCGAAGACCCCGGAGACTTCCGACAGCAAGAAGAACGATTCAGGCTCATCCAACGGCTCCAAGAAGGATAACGGGAACAGCGGTTCCGACAACAAGTCAGACAGCAAGCCGAGTGGAAGCAACAACAGCTCCAATTCCGGCAGCTCCTCAAAGAAGGATGACACCCCGGCGCACCAGCACAACTGGGTCGCTCAGACCAAGACCATCCATCACGATGCGCAGTATAAGACCGTCCATCATGACGCGCAGTACAAGACCGTCCATCACGACGCAGTGACTAAGACGGTTCATATCTGCAATCAATGTGGACAGGATATCACGGGTAATGAATCCGCTCACTTTGAAGCATCTCTGCTTAATGGCGGTAATTGCGGAAGCTGGCATGGTGAGACTCGTACTGTTCAGGCAGCTTACGACGAGCAGGTGAAGGTGTCCGATGCCAAAGATGAGCAAGTGCAGGTGAGCGATGCATGGGATGAGACTGTGACCACCGGGTACAAGTGCTCTTCCTGCGGTGCCACGAAGTAGCTTGAAAGAACAAAACAATCGTCTGTTTCAGACAAGGAAAGCCCCGACCAAATGGCCGGGGCTTTTTCTAATGTTCGTTGTTCAGGTCTTTCGGTGGTTCCGACCCGTTCCGTTTCGATAGTTCTGCTGTCGCACTCTTCATATCACCGATTTCGGAGCCGAAGAAATCCAGCTCCTCAAGTCCAAGCGAATGGTTGGGAACCGGAACGATGATGCCACTGGAACCCTTGATATAGGAGAGGGCATCGTGGCGTTCGCCGACCTCGGTGAGCGATGCGGCGAGAAAGAGAGCGACACCGACAAGGTTCATGCCGCGCTCATTCCACTCGCGCCAATCGCAAACAGGATAAAGGCACTCGAACGAAATAGACAGCCGAGCCAATGCGACGTTCGGTGACCACGGAGCGGTGTGTCCCGCGCTCGCGCGGATCCAAGCCGACCCATTCACGGACTGCGGAATTGACGCGACCGCCAAAACCGAAGACAAGACTTGGATAAGGCTCGATAGCGTAGCGCACCATCGACCCTTTCCTTGCCCGCGTCACTCATTCTCGATGCTGTCGAAACCCTCGATTTGCAGATGGACGCCGTTTCGGTCGGCTTCCATGCGGAGTGCCGCGAGCGCTTCCATGATTTCGGAGAACGCCGAGACCTCTTTCTCCAAAACCGCCTTGGCTTCATCTTGGTTGAATACCCCCGCGCCGTTGGAGTTCAGAAATCTCATGAACTGGTTCAGGTTCGTCCCCTGCTTCGCGAGTTCGTGCGCCGCCATTCTCAAAGGCTCCGTGTCTATGACCCTGATTGTCTCATCGTCGGAATTGGCGAGAAGCTTTCGGGCGTACTCGGAAACCGTCATGCCGTTTTTGGCGGCTTTTCGCTTGAGGATTTCCTTCTCGCGCTCCGTCATGCGCACCTCGACGCGCGCCTCTTTTCTCCGCATGCCGACTTCGACTCCTCTCGTTTTCCAAAAACAAGCTACCAGCGAACAGCGCCGCCGCGTTTGCTGGTAGCGTAAAATCAGACGGCGGTCACGCCGGCTGCCGAAAACAGGCAATCCCAAAATGCCAGTTTTTCAAAGCGCGAGCACCCTCCCGTCAAGGTCACTAAGGCCGCTCGGGAGCAAGATGGAAGTGAAGGAAAAGTCCGCAACAGTGGAGTTTGTCCGTACACTTCCCAAATCTTGCAACTCGAAGAGCGGCCCTAGCCGGTGAGCGCTGCTGCTAAGCAACGCGAGAGCCTTCTCGGCTTGATAATAGAGGTGCCGCCGCCCCTATTATCAAGCCGAGAAGGCGGGCCTCCAGAGGCTTGCAGGGCAATCAAGCGAGCGGCGTGAACAGCAGACCAGCATTCATCGGCAACGATGCCGGGCATTATCTCACGGCAAAACACCTCGGGCCTCGAAATCGGTCATCACGAGCACAGAACCGTCCGGTAGACGCACTCCAGTATCAAACGAAGCCCGCTCGGGAACCTCGATTCCCTCGGCACCCAGAAGCGCCTTCAGTGCAACCTTGGCACTATCTCCTAAACATAGGGCTGCAAATCCGGATACAATTTGATTACCAAGCGCTCGGCCTCATCCCGGCCCATTCCCCTACTTCCCGGAATGGGGCCAGCGTGCTCCGCAGGTGACTGCACGAACCACTCGCCTTCCTCCTTGTCAGAACTTATGATGAGGCCAATCCTGAGGCTCTTGCGTCCGTTCGCGCCGCTTCCGGCATCTACGGCTTGCTCCTTTTCGGGATAATGTCCCTCCCGCTCGTTCCAGGCGTGGAGCTTAGCCCGCCAGTCGCGAATAGGGCTGCCGCTCTTGTCGCGCCACCCACTGGAGTTGTAGTAGTCAAAAAATTTTTCAGGAGAGACGGCCAGACCACATTGATTGCAGTAGGCCCTCACTTCATTGAGAGTCGGAGCGCGCGTTCTTCCGCCTTCTTCAAAATCAGACCCTGCCCCAGCCCTAGTTCTAGAGCTTGATGTAGTTTTATCTCTATCTATATGTCCGCAGTCACCGTCCAATGACCGTGTGGTCACCGCGCAGTGGATTGCGCCACAATCGCAGGTAGATAACTTTTCCTCTTCAAGCTTTTGAAAGAAAGCCTTTTCAGAACTTCCTAGATTTCTGAAGATTTCTGGCAAAACTTCGCAGGCTTCTCCTGAATCCTCGGCGATTAAAGGTGCCTTGCCCGCCCGATTACGCGTCAGCTGTTCAATGGATTTCTCTCGTCTGAAATCGAGCTGGGACCTATAGGCTTCGAATACGAGCATCGCCGGCTTGGGCAGCTTCGGCTCCTCCTTATCAAGGTAGTAATTCCAGATCGCCCAAGCGAGTTTGCTGCATTGGACCTCCGTCAGCACCCTTCTCATGCTGTCGCGCCATTCACGCTCCATCTTGGCGTAATCTGGCTCAAGTCGACCGTTCACATCAGCCATACGTTACTCACCCCCCACGCAACGACGGCGGGAGCGCAGCCAGTCCTCCAAGTCCTCCATCAGATATAGAACGGGCGAACGAGGGGAGTCGCTGATATGGACATAGGCAGGCCCCCTACCCGCGCAGCGCCAGTTGGCGAGCGTCTTCGGGGAAACGCCGAGCGCACGGGCGGCGTCCTCACTTGAAAGCGCCATCGGGATGAAAACTGGAGTTGGATTATCTTTGTCTTTGTGCTTCATAGCGGCCCTCCGTCCACCTAGTAACGGAGAGTCGATATAAACAAAGCGACACAGAGACAGGCACCCTACCCGTTCCCTGCCGTCGCTCCGTGCCTCTACCTGGACCGGCACATCCCGTGAACGACTTTTCCGACCGTCGCTGCCTTTCGCTCACATAATAGGATGCTGGAAGCTGTTTGCCCCATCTGTAGTGTGGGTTCGCTCGCCTCGAAGCAACGGTTACCAAGCCGCCGTCTTCTCTCGGGGTGGTATGCCTAGCGGTGACTTTTCGCCAATAGCTCATCTTATGCGCATATCACGACGTTCGCGCAGCCCTGCGAGCACTCATTTACTTTCACGGCTCCGTATGCAATTGGCCTTATTCTACCCAAGGTTTCCCGCAGCACCCAAACCGACGAACAACCTGCACATATTTGAAAAGCGGGACAATAGTAGGGACACTCGGTCAAAAGTAGCTCTCAATATAAAAAAATACCTGCGTTTCCGCAGGTATTTAAGATGCTTGGTCGCGGGGGCAGGATTTGAACCTACGACCTCCGGGTTATGAGCCCGGCGAGCTACCAGACTGCTCCACCCCGCAATGTCTGGGCGCCTCATGTGCGCAAGAAAGAATATTACGCGGGAGTTCGGCGGACGGCAAGGAAAATCTCGTAGAGCATAATTCCTTCATATCTTGAACACCTCCGGCGCGAAGAGTCCAGGGCCCACAACGTTCCTAGGCCATCTCGTCAAACGACACCTCGTCGTCGGACAAAACGGCAGCGTCAAAACCTTCGGGCCCATCTGCTACACAGTCCTCGAATACGCGATACCTCTCGGCGCGCTCGCGGGCAGCAGCAGCCGCCAGCTCAAACGCGCGGTCGAGCGACATGCCGCACATGAGCTGATACTCAAGCTCTACAGTGAAGTCGCCGCCCACGTCATTCGCCACATCGCCGGCGCGCATGCGCAGCTCGTCGTTCCACGGCAGCAAGACCTTTCGATCGTCATCCTCGTCCGCAAAGGACGCGCCCGCCGCAGCAAGACGCTCAGCCGTCACGTCTTTCGCCGTGGCGCAAATAAAATCTGTCACCGAAGGCTTCTCGCTGTTGATCATCGCCACCACCGTCTTATCGCCGTCCACGCGGGTCGCGGGAAACTCGTTCAGATATTTAGCTGCAGCGACATTCATCAACGGCAAATCGTCCACATCGATATTCCGATTCGTGAGCAGGCCAATGAGCTCGCGGTCATACGCCTTCGGCGCACCGTAAGAGCCGGGCGCCCACTCGGCAAACTGCCCAAGCATGCCACCTGTGGCTACAAGCACGCTTTCGGCGCTCGTGCGATAGCCAAACTCCCAGTGATAGGAATCGTGCAGCGGAAACGGCCGGCTCGACAGCGGCCCGCAATGCATATGCGTCAGGGCAAACGGATCACCCAAGAAGTCCACGGCAACCGCACCGGAGTCACCGGCATTGCCATACCAAACGCGCACGCCATCCCATACTACCAGGCATAGCGTGCAGGCAAACGAAGTGATATCGGCAGCGGGCTGATCGACGGCCACGTCTGCGACCGCACGAAGCGCGCGCTCAAACACGCCCTTAAGGGCAGAGGCATCACCCGGCACGAGCTCGCCCCGACGATACGCCTCGGCCGCGGCATCGACGGCAGCTTCGCTGGCAAGGCGGGCACCTTCGCCGCTCAAAATCATGGATGGCATACCGCCCGCGACGGCGGCAACGATCGCCTGGCGAGGCGCTGCGTCGGATGCCGAGTTTTCGCCATCCATGTCGCCATCCCCCGCCGCGCCGAACGCGCGAGGCGGCTCGGCCACCTGCACGCAGCAATGCTCCCGATTTCCGCACCCCTGCAACTCATGCCTGGCACCTGCTACGCTCGCCTCGTAGTGAATCAACATCTCTGCTCCTTATCGTCCACACCAGCTGGGCGCGGCGGGCTCTGGTCCGTCCGGCGCCGCGTCCAGGGCTGCTTCCGCGGGCTTGGACCGCCCGCTTTGTCGCCGACAGTCTGGCAGCAAAACGGGCGTTTCGGTCGCACTCGGTTCAGCTGAACACGGGGCCGAAACGCCCCCGCAGACGAATCGCGGCGCAGCAGCGCCGACGGCACGTATACAATGGTGCGCGTCCTTTTACGCCGACACCGGGAGTAGACATGCTGCTCGCTATCGATATGGGAAACACGCAGACGGCCATGGGCCTGTTTGACGGAGACGAGCTGGTGCAGTCGTGGCGCATGCCCACCGACCGCTCCTATACCGCCGACGAGATCCATGTGCGCCTGATGGGTTTCTTTAAGATGTACGGCCTTTCGCTCGACGCGGTCGACGCGATCGCCTTTGCCGGCGTGGTGCCGCAGCTCTCGCGCGAGTGGCACGCCGTGGCCGACCGCATTGCCGCGGACGCCATCGTCATCGGGCCGCAGACGGCCGCGGTGACCAAGCTGCGCGCGGCACGCCCCCAGGCCGTAGGCGCCGACCGCGTCGCCAACGCCGTTGCGGCCGAGACTTTCTACGGTGCGCCGGCGATCGTGGTGGACTTTGGCACCGCGACCAATATCGATGTCATCGATGAGGACGGTTATTACATTGGCGGAGCGATCGCGCCGGGCATCCGCATCTCCATGGATGCGCTTGCCGCCCGTGCCGCCAAACTCGCCAGCGTGCCGCTCGAGGCGCCCGAGCACGCTATCGGCCGCGACACCGAGGAGTGCATCAAGGTAGGCGCCGTGGTGGGCGCCGCCGCCATGGCCGAGGGTCTGGTCGCGCGCATGAAGCGCGAGCTGGGCCGCGAGGACGCCACGGTTATCGCCACGGGCGGTCTCGCCGGCATCGTCGCCGATTCGACCGACGCCTTCGACGTAGTCGACGGACAGCTCACCATTAAGGGCATCTGCGAAATCTACCGCCGCATGCAGGAGCTGGGGTAGGACGGGGGCTAAAGTCGAGCGCGAGCGGCGAACTAGGCAACGCATCGGTCCTATTCCTCAAAAACGAAAATTTTTCAGTTTTGAGGAATAGGACCAAGATGCCGCTCTGCAGTCACGCGAAGGCCCTCCCCGGCACAGCCGAGGAGGGCCTTGTTGTCATCGTTATCTTTGGGCGCGGGCGCCTCGCGTTACAGTCCGCGAATCCGTACGGCCTCGGGCGGAAACTCCTGCTCGCCGGCATCGGTCTTGATGGTCGCGCGACCCCAGATGTCCAGGCCCGCAAACGCACCGACCGCAAGCGGCAAGCCGTTGGGCGACACCGCCGCAACTTGGCGACCGAGCAGCGGCACCATGTCGAAGTACTCGCCCAGCACGGGAGCCAGCGGCCCTGCGGCGCCCTGAGGCGTGTTGGCAACAGCCGCCCAGGAGTCCACGCGGGCCAGCACGGCGGCGGCCAACTCCTCGACCAGCGCTTCGTCAGCCACATCTACACCGAGCTCGCTCAGCGCCAAACGCTCAACATCCACCGTCACGGCACCGAACATGCCCGCGGCACCAGCACCGCCGTTGACGGCGACGCGCGCGAACGACGTCTCAAACGCGGGCGCGCCGCACACGATATTGCTCGGCCACTCAATGCCCACCTTGCCGGCAAGGCCCAGCCCCGGCGCCGACGCCGTGCCCACAAGCGCGTCCATCATGCCCATCGCCGCAACAAACGGCAGGCCGTGGAATGCATGCATATTCACATCCGGGCGCACGACCAGCGAAAACGTCAACGACTCCTCGCCCGCGCTCCAAGCGCACCAGCCCGCGGACATGCCCTCGCGGCCCGCGTCACGCGCCGCCTCGAGCTCGGTACCGGCGGCAACAGCATTCATCTCGATCATCTACATACGCCCCAATTCGCCCACGATATGGCCCACGCGATCCTCGGGCTCCTTAACCTCGACGCCGTTGTAGCGGAAGAACCGCGCTGGATCGTGCATCAGGTCCTCGAGCGGCACCAGCACAAAGTCGCGCTCGCCAATGAGCGGATGCGGCAGGCGCAGCTTCTTGCCGCCATGGGTCTCGCCGTCCATCCACAGCAGGTCCAAGTCGATAGTGCGCGGGCCGTTTGCCTTGGCCTTTTTGGAGCGGTCGCGCCCCAGCTCGGTCTCAATCTTCATAAGCTCGTCGAGCAGCACCAGCGGCGCCAGCTCGGTCTTGATCTCGATGACGGCGTTGGCAAACGCGTCCTGGCGCGTCTCGTAGGCCGGCTCGCTCTCGTAGATGCGCGAGCAGTTGGAGACGCAGGTGAGCGGAATCTCGGCGATCATGTCGCGTGCGGCGCGGATGTTATCGCAACGATGCCCCAGATTGGAGCCCACAGCCACAAACGCACGGCGCGGCTGCGGCTTAGCAACAGCCCAGTAACCATTCAGGAACTGCGCAAAGCCCGCGACGTCGTGCACGCGCACGATGTTGGCGCCGGCCTGGATGGCGCCCAGGCACACGCCAAACGTGGCGGCATCGCGCGCGGCGGCCTCGGTCACGCCCGAGACAGCACCCACAAAGCGTTTGCGCGACACGGCGCACATGAGCGGATAGCCCAGCGACGCCATCTTGGCGGTCTCGCGCTGGATGACGATGTCCTCGTTGGCCGTCTTGCCAAAGCCCGGGCCCGGATCGATGCAGATGCGGTCGCGCGACACACCGGCGTGGATGAGCGCGCGGGCCTGATCGGACAGAAAGCCCATGACGCGGCGCATGATGGGCGCCGAATCGGGCAGGGTAAAGCGGCGGAGCTGCGAGGTGGGCACGTAGGCCTCCTCGCGGCGGGCGCTGCGGCGCATCATGGCGGCCAGGTGATCGCTGGGCTCCGGCGCGGGCTCAGGGGTAGCGCCGGCCTCGGCGACAGGGGCGGCCTGCTCGGCGGCCGGTGCCTCCTGCTTCTGCTCGTCCGTGGACTCGGGCGCAGGCTCCGGATCGCCGAACGGCAGCGAGGGCTGCACCACGCCGCCCGGGAGCTTTGCCTCGGGCTTAGGCTCGCCTAGCAACTTGCCACGGCGACGGCGGGCAGGCTTCTCGGCCTCGCGCGCAGCCTCCGCGGCCGCCTCGCGTGCCTTTTCGGCAACAAACGCCGCAGCAGAGGTATCGAGCTGCACCGTTGCATGCGTGCGCGTGGGTGCCGCGACCTCGCCGGCGTGCATCACGATAACGCCGCAGGTGCTCGTCGCGACAAACTCGACCATCTTGGGGTCGGTGAAGCCCGTCACGTCGTTGACGATCGAGGCGCCGCAGCGCACGGCAGCCTTGGCAACCGCCACATGACGCGTGTCGATCGAGACGATGGCACCTTCCTTGGCCAGCGCTCGTACCACGGGCAGCACGCGACGAGCTTCCTCGTCGGGATTGACCGGGGTAAAGCCGGGACGCGTGGACTCGCCGCCCACGTCGATGATGTCGGCGCCGGCGTCGAGCATCGCCAGGCCGTACTCGATAGCGGCGTCCGGGTCGAAGTGCTCACCGCCGTCGCTAAACGAATCGGGCGTCACGTTGAGGACGCCCATGATGCGCGGACGGTCAAAGCTGAGCTCGTACTTTCCGCACCGCCATGTCTTGCTGTCGTTCGCCATGAACATCCTCCTAAAATGCCCACGCCGCCGAGCTTGGGGAGCTGGCGGCGGGGTCGCTTTGCACTCAGTCTTTCTATTGTATCCGCGCACGCGGGCTAGAACGCAAACGCGGCCGCGATGTCGCAAGAAATCAGCAGGTCGGCATTTGCGTCCTGATCGGTGGGAGCAAGATTGCAAATGGCCAGCGTATCGCCGGTAAAGTAGCGCGTAAGGCCCGCCGCCGGATACACCACGAGCGAGGTCCCGCCCACAATAAGGGCATCGGCCGCGGCGATGGCGGCAACGGCACCGGTCAGCACGCGCTCGTCGAGCGGCTCCTCGTAGAGCACCACATCGGGCTTAATGCGCCCGCCGCACGCAGGACACACGGGCACGCCCGCGGCGTCCTCGTGCTCGCGCGAGCAAATCCACTCGGCGCTATAGACCGCGCCGCACGACTGGCAGATATTGCGATGGACCGAACCATGCAGCTCAAACACGCGCCGCGAGCCGGCCATCTGATGCAGGCCGTCGATGTTTTGCGTCACCACGGCACTTAGCTTGCCGACGCGCTCCAGCTCGGCCAGCTTGGTGTGGCAGCGGTTGGGCTTGGCGCCAAGCGCGATCATCTTGGTGCGGTAGAAGTCGAAGAACTCGGCCGGATGCGCCTCGTAAAAGCTATGCGAGAGCATAGTCTCGGGCGGATAGGCAAACTGCTGGTGATACAGGCCGTCCACGCTGCGGAAATCGGGGATGCCACTCGCCGTGGAAACACCCGCGCCGCCAAAGAAGACCACGCGCTTGTGGGTATTGAACAGCTCCGCCAGCGCAGCGGAGGCCCATCTGGGATCCGATATTGCCTGCGTCATGTGTGTCCTCCGTCCTTGCCACCGGGGCGGTGGCGTTTGCGCCGTCGCTCGCGGACTCCGCCCCGCTCGTGTTGCGCTAATCTTAAGCCTGCCAACCCCGTCGAAAGGACACCATGCCTCAGACTTACACGTTTGCCTCTTGGAACGTTAACGGCCTGCGCGCCGTGCTCAAAAAAGACCCGAGCTTTATCCAAATCGCGCAGGAACTCGACGTCGACATCCTGGCGCTGCAGGAAACCAAGCTGCAGGAAGGCCAAGTCGATATCGACATGCCCGGCTACCACCAAACCTGGAGCTACGCCGAGCGCAAGGGCTATTCGGGCACCGCGGTCTTTAGCCGCCAGGAACCGCTGCGCGTGTTGCACGCCGACGCGCTGCTGCCTTACGCCGGCAAGGGCGATGCAGCCGAGCTCGTCGCCCAAGCCGCGACCGAGGGCCGCGTCTGCGCACTCGAGTTTGACAAGTTTTGGTTTGTGGATGTCTACACGCCCAACGCGCAAAACGAGCTCGCCCGCATCGACGTGCGCATGGCCTGGGACGACGCCTATCGCGGCTTTCTGAGCGCACTCGAGCGCGAGACCGGCAAACCCGTCGTAACCTGCGGTGACTTTAACGTGGCGCACGAGGAGATCGACCTCAAGAACCCCAAATCCAACCGCGGCAACGCAGGCTTTTCGGACGAGGAACGCGGCAAGTTTACCGAGCTGCTCAACGCCGGCTTCACCGATACCTGGCGCGCGGCAAACCCCGACGTCGAGGGCGTCTACAGCTGGTGGAGCTACCGTTTTAATGCACGCAAGAACAACGCCGGCTGGCGCATCGACTACTTCCTGGTAAGCAATTCAATCGCCGGCAACGTGCGCGACACCGGCATCCGCGGCGACATCTTTGGCAGCGACCACTGCCCTGTCACTCTCACGCTGGAGCTCTAGCCCCAACGATTCCCCGGGGACGAAGGAAGGCGGACCATTTTTGGGTCTCGTGGGGGCACCCGCATGATCCGCCCGCCACGAAACGCGCCCATCTACTACGTTTAAGCCACCACCCTCAACCACAACGAGCAGCGCAAAAAGAAAACCGCAGGTAGAAAGCCTGCGGTTTTTAATAAAACGCGGGTATGGTTGGAGGTATCGGGTCAAACGTAGTAGATGGCCCGGTTTCGTGGCGAGCACCCCCCCCAACGACCCCTTAGGGACGGAGGAAACGGATCATTTTGGCTCCTAGGGCCCGCGGCGACCGTCATATGAGTCGGCCCGCTTCAAAACTATGCCGGTTTACGGGGCTGAATCGCGAGCCCCCAACCATACGCAGCTTGGGAAAAATAAAACCGCAGGTAGACGGCTCGCCTATTTTCGAAAAATGACGGTATGGTCGGCCTATGCCAATCTGGCCCCGTAAACCGGCATAGTTTTGAAATGGCACCGCAGCAGTATTGGTTCTTGCTCCAGCACAACCTGCCCTACAGTCCGTATTTCACGACAACACGGTTGATGCGGCGGCACCATGGCTTGTAGAGGGCGGCCAAGAACACGCAGGTCGCGAGGCCGTGCGTAATATCGAACGGCACTGCCGTGGCAAGACGTGCCACGGCGCCCGCCCACGTGAGCGGCTGCACAAAACCGATGATGTCGTAGGCGTTAATCACCACGCCGTAGAGCAGGCCCGATGCAAAGCCGTACGCCATCAGCGCCGGCATGCGCACGGTTCCATCCGCACGGTCGAACGCGCCCGCACGCGCCAGCGAGCCGCCAACATAGCCAACCAGACCCCAGGCATACATCTGCCATGGCGTCCACATGCCCTGTCCAAAAAAGAAATTGCTGGTCACCGCCGCCAGCACGCCAACCATAAAGCCGTTACGACGACCGAGTGTCGCCCCGGCGATAATGGCGATGGCGCTCACGGGTTTAAAGTCGGGAATGGGACCAAACAAGATGCGCCCTGCCGCGGCCAACGCCGCCAGAACCAGCGTTGGCATAATCTGGCGCAGGCCCGGTCGCGACGCCTCGTAGCCCGTAAAGAACAGCGCAAGCACCAGTGCCACCACGACAAGCATGGCAAGCGCCGCCTGCTCAACGCCCGCCAGCAACGCCGCAGCCATCACGGCTGGCACCGCCAGCAGCAGCGGGATCTCCAGTTTTGCGAGTAGGCGCGCGGCGCGATAATCCGTCATCCCATCACGCCCTATAAAACACGTTGTCGGCAAAGAAGTCGGCCGGGGGCTCCATGCAGGCAATCTCACCGTCAAACATCATGGCAATGTCATCGGCAACCTGCTCGGCAAAATCCAGATCGTGCGTGGCCATGATGACGGTACCGCCAGCCTTCGCATGGTCACGCAGGGCGTGAGCGATGATGCGGCGGCTGGCCAGGTCCAAACCCTTGGTCGGCTCATCGAGCAATAGCAGCTCGGGACCAATCAGCAGCAGCTTTGCCAACGCAAGCAGTTGACGCTGCCCGCCCGAAAGATCGTACGGGTGGCGCCCATCCAGGCCGTCCAATCCCAGCTGCGCCGCGCGCTCCTGGGCCGCGGCCTCGTCATATCCGCAGGTCGAGGCCCATTCCATCAGCTCGTCACGCACCGTCTCGGCAACCAGCAACGCCTTGGGATTCTGAGGCAGCAGTGCCGCCGAGGCAGCCCCACGCACCATACGACCACGCTGCAGCTTGGCGGTCTTGGCCAGCACCGAAAGCATTGTCGACTTGCCGCAGCCGTTACCGCCCACAACCGCATGCACCGCGCCAGCCGAGAACGCCGCATCGAGTCCGCGCAGCACCCAACCGGACACACGGTCGTAGCGAAACCAGCCTTCCGACAGGGTGGTGGCCAACCCAGCGTGCATTTTTGGGAGTATTCGGCATCCACTGGTGCGCGATGGCGCCCCCGAGTCGCCCCGCGGCAGGAGTTGCGCCTCAAATTCGGCCAATTTGTCCGATTTCAATCCTTTTTCCGCACCCGAAGCGCCCCTGTGCGGGTCCAAAAAGCCCAGCTGGCCACTGACGCTGCTGAAAACTCCGTTTTTTGCACGCCGCGAGGCACCCCACCCTGGCACCTCGCCAGAAAACAGCTCTTCACGGTGCCCCAAGGAGGCGATGTCAGCGACCTCGTCTACGCGACCGCCCTCAATCCGATACGCGCACGTCGCGTATTCGAGCATCGGGCGCGGCTGGTGCGTTGCCACAACAACCGTGCAGCCCAACTCGCGATTCACGCGAAACAGCGCGTGCAGAAAATTTTTCTCGGCAACGGGATCCAGCTGGGACGTGGGTTCGTCGAGCAGTAGCACGCACGGACGCAGCGCCAGGACGGCCGCCAGCGACAACAGCTGCTTGCGACCACCCGAAAGCGTATCGGTATCGCGGTGGAGCCAATCCTCCAACCCAAAGAAATAGCTAGTCTCGGCAACACGCCGGCGCATCTCATCGCGCGACATACCCAGGTTTTCCAGGCCAAACGCCATCTCGTGCCACACGGTTTCGCACACGATCTGGTTCTCGGGATCCTGAAACACGTAGCCCACGCGCTCCGCGGACGTGCGAACATCCATGTCGGCAACGTTCTCGCCCAGCACGCGCAGCTCGCCAGCACACTCGCCCGTCGGCGCGATCTCGGGCTTGAGCAGCGACAGCAGCGTCGACTTGCCCGACCCGGTACCGCCAACAAACAGCGCAAACGCTCCTTGGGGAACGACCCAATCGAGCCCCTCGAGCACCGCGGCATCGGCCCCAGGGTAGGCAAAGCTCAGACTCCGTACCTCAATCGCCGGCATATCCGAGCCGCATGCCACGCCCGACACCGAGCCCCTATCAAACCGAGCCATCAGCCAAACCTCTTCTCGTCAATCGCGCACAGCACGCAAGGCAGCACCATCCAGGCAGCGTATACAACATAGCCCGGCCACGGCGCCGGCAGCGAGAGCTGCGGGTAAAACGAATACTGCGTCGTGGCAGTCCATGCCACCGCAACCGCAGCGGCACCAAACAGCGCAAGCCCAACCAGCGCGGCAACATCGCCGCGCCCCAGCCGATACCGCGCGCACGTCGTGCGGCGCGTCGCGGCACCCCACCCACGGGAGCGCATGGCGTCCGCGCGCTCCAGCGAATCCTCCATGCCCCAGCCCATCAACACGCTCGATGCCCGTAGGCGCGAACGCACGGGGTCGGCCGACGCACGCCCCGGCACATCAATCGCATCCTGCACCGCCAGTACCGTACGACCGCGGCGCAAAAACTGCGGGATAAGCCGCATGCACATCGAGATCATGAGCGCGATCACCGGCGCGGTGTTACCCAAAAGCGCAAGCACCTTGTCGTAGCTAAGCATCGACGCCGCAGCCTCAAACCACAGCACGCTCGCCACAAACAGCCCGCCCATGCACAGGCCGTATACCATACTCTCCAGATACACCGCGCGCATGCCAATACGGAACAGCTCCGTCGAGCCCGAGGCGCTAAACAGCGGATTGAGCACCGCGATGATCAAAATCACCGGCAGCTGCCAGCGAAGCGCCCCCAACGTACGCGCGGCGCCGCGCGTCGCAAACCCGTACGCCAACCCACCCGCAAGCGACAGCGCAATCAGCACCGGCTGCATCGAGAACATGGTGAGTCCCAGCGTCAGCACCATGTAGAGCGCCGGCACCGCCGGATGCGACATCGAAAATGCCGCGACGGGCTCGTTGCCCGATTCCTCTCGCATGATGTCCACGGGCACCCCCCATCCCCTCGCTCAAAACGTCAACGCCGCAGCGCCGCCGCCATACACAGCCAGCGCAAACATCACACCGGTGGCAGCGACATCGGCCGTCGCGCGTCAATCGTTACGTGCTCATCATATGCCTGCGGTATCATATTGCGCCGTGTATCGTTTCCAAACACACGTCTCTATAACGTAACAGGAGATCACATGGACGCAACCGCAATTATCCTCGCCGCCGGCGAGGGCACCCGCATGAAGTCGAACCACTGCAAGGTTTCGCACAAGATCTTGGGTAAGCCCATGGTCCAGTGGATCGTCGATGCCACCATCAAGGCCGGCTGCAGCCGCGTCGTGGTCGTCATCGGCAGCCACGCCGACGAGATGCGCGCCCTTATCGACGGCGCCTACGCCAACAGCGCCACCAAGGTCGAGTGCGTCGAGCAGACCGAGCGCCTGGGCACCGGCCACGCCGTAAAGGTCGCGCTCGAGGCCTGCGGCATCACGCAAGGCCCCGTCGTCGTGCTCAACGGCGACCTGCCGCTCATCACCGCCGACACTGTCGCCAAGTTCGCGCAGACCGTCGCTACCGGCGAGCTCGCCTGCACCGTCATGACCATGACCCCGCCCGACCCCTTCGGTTACGGCCGCATCAAGCTGGGCGCCGACGGCCAGATCGAGCGCATCATCGAGCAGAAGGACTGCACGCCCGAGCAGGCCGCCACGCTGCTCGAGTGCAACGCAGGCTGCTACGCCTTCGACGGCGCGCAGCTCGCCGCGCACATTGACGAGATCGGCAACGACAACGCGCAGTCCGAGTACTATCTGCCCGACATGCTCGAGATCCTCAAAGGCCACGGCCAGGCAGTCTCCATCTTCCACTGCGACGACTACCGCGACGGCCTGGGCGTCAACAGCCGCATCCAGCTCGCGCAGCTCACCGCCATCGCGCGCGACCGCATCAACGAGCACTGGATGGCCGAGGGCGTTACCTTCATCGACCCCACGCAGGCTTGGATCGGCCCCGATGCCGTTATCGGCCGCGACACCGTCGTGTGGCCGCAGACGCATTTGATCGGCCATGTCACCGTGGGCGAGGAGTGCCAGCTCGGCCCCAACAGCCGCCTCACCGACACTACCGTCGGCAGCGGCTGCACCATCGATGAGACCATCGCCATCGAGGCTGTCATCGAGAACGGCGTCGACTGCGGCCCGCGCGCCTACCTGCGCCCGGGCACCCACATGCTCGACGGCTCCAAGGCCGGCACGCACGTGGAGATCAAGAAGTCCACGATCGGCGAGGGCTCCAAGGTGCCGCACCTGTCCTACATCGGCGACACCACCATGGGTTCTGGCGTCAACGTGGGCGCGGGCTCCATCACCTGCAACTACGACGGCGTGCACAAGCACAAGACCGTCATCGGCAAGGATGCCTTCATCGGCTCCGACACCATGATGGTCGCGCCCGCCCAGATTGGCGACGGCGCGCTTGTGGCCGCCGGCTCCGTCATCACCGAGCCGGTCCCGGCTGACGCACTCGGCCTGGGCCGCGCCCGTCAGGTAAATATTGAGGGCTGGGCCGCCGATTATCGCCGCCGTCTGCACGAAGACGACGAGGTATAACGTTTTACCAAGCATCTAAGGAGCTGTTCCCATGGGGGCGGCTCCTTTTTCTATGGTGACCTGCGCAACCGGATGAGTGGTCGGTTCGTGTCCGTTGACGGTAAAGACGTTATCAAGACCCGATTAACCCCGCCGCGCGGTTACAATGCAAAAAGGCATCTATATGGCATTCGATATATAAAGGAGAAGGGTAATGCCGATTAATGATCCCGAGAAGTCGGAGAATATGCGCAAGTCCATCCGCGTGTATTCCGGTTCCTCCAACCGTCCCCTCGCTCAGAAGATCGCTGAGTACCTTGGGGTCGAGCTTTCGGGCCTTACGCTAAAGCAGTTCGCCAATGGTGAGATTTACGCCCGCTACGACGAGACCGTCCGCGGCGCCGACGTCTTCCTGATTCAGTCCGTGGCCGGCGGCAACGTCAACGACATGCTCATGGAGCTGCTCATCGCCACCGACGCTGCCAAGCGCGCATCCGCCCGCTCCATCACCGCCGTCATCACCCACTACGGCTATGCCCGCCAGGACCGCAAGGCCGGCCCGCGCGAGCCCATCACCGCCCGCCTCGTCGCCAACCTGCTCGAGCGCGCCGGCGTCAACCGCATCATCACCCTCGACCTGCACCAGGGCCAGATTCAGGGCTTCTTCGATATCCCGGTTAACCACCTGTCCGCACTGCCGCTGTTTGGCCAGTACTATAACGACATGCACTTCGACACCGACAACCTGGTTGTCGTCTCCCCCGACGTGGGCCGCGCCAAGGCCGCCAAGAAGCTGTCCGACATGCTCGGCTGCGACCTGGCCATCGCCCACAAGGGCCGTCCGCGCCACAACGCCGCCGAGGTCATGGGCATCATCGGTGACATCAAGGGCAAGACCTGCATCATCAACGACGACATGATCGACACCGCTGGCACCCTGTGCGCCAACGTCAAGGAGCTCAAGGCCATGGGCGCTGGCGACATCTACGTCTGCGCCACCCACGGCATCTTCTCCGGTCCGGCTATCGAGCGTCTGAACGACGCCCCGATCGTCGAGTGCCTCGTCACCGACGCCATTCCCGTCGAGGTCGGCGGCAAGATCAAGACCATCTCGGTCGCCGAGGAGTTCGCTCAGGCCATCTCCGCCGTTTACCACGAGGAGCCCGTCTCCACGCTCGTCGGCGGCGACTTCGCGCTGTAGTCGCTCGACCCTCGCATCCCTCCGGAAGCCCCGGACGCGCCTGCGGGGTTATCACGCGAACGTCCTCGCCGCTTTGCGGCTGCGGGATGTTCGCTTTGATAACCCCTCCCGGCGTGTCCGGGGCTTCCTGCTGTCTCGGGGCAGCTGTTTTCTGAAATGACTTTGCTGCAACCTTTCCTCGCCTTCGGCGGGCGTGGTAGCCTTTGTCGTTGATTAAACTTTTGTGTAACGAAAGGAAGCATATGGCAGCTGCACAGCCGCTCAAGATTCGCATGGTTGCCGGACTTGGCAACCCTGGCGATGAATATGCCGAGACCCGCCACAACGCTGGCTTCAAAGCAATCGACGAGTTGGCCCGTCAGGCCGGTGTCACGTACTGGAAAAACCAGGCAGGCGCCGAGGTCGCGCTCATCAACATCAACGATCCCGAGGAAGAGGGTGGCAAGCGCCAGATTGTGCTGGTCAAGCCGCAGTCGTACATGAATACCTCGGGCGGTCCCATCTCCAAGCTTTGCCGCGAGTACAAGATCAAGGCCGAGGAGCTGCTCGTGATCCACGATGAGCTCGACATTCCCGCCGGCGACGTACGCGTCAAGGTAGGCGGCGGCCACGCCGGTCACAATGGCCTGCGTTCCATCATCGACAAGATGGGCAGTCGCGACTTCAGCCGCATCCGCACCGGCATCGGCAACCCTCCCGGCAAGATGGCTGTCGCCGACTACGTGCTCAAGCAGCTGCGCGCCCGCGAGGCCGAGGACTTCCAGGACACCTGTGCCCGCGCCGCAGATGCCGCCGGTCTGGCAATCGTGCACGGCGTGATCTATGCCCGCGACCACGTCAACGGCGCCGCCTCCGCCAACGGCAAGCACTAAAACCTACCATTTAGGGACAGGTTTATTTTGGCAGGTTTTATCTGCGGAAACGCCGCGGCAGCCGCACTGTGATAAACCCCGTGCCGCCATACATATGCAGCGCTCCAAAGGGGGCCGGCCTCACCGAAGCACGAGGCCGGCCCCCTTTGCTGTTTTACCTGATAAAACCCGCCAAAATATACTCGCCTCTTTGCGCTAGGTCACTTTTCCCGCCTGCCAAAGATACACGTAAGCGACATGTCCATGAGGGTATAATTTGCACCGTATGTTTGCACAACGCCTGTGCGCGTACGGTTTTATTCGGGCTACCGTCCATTTCCGTGGAGGCACGGTTCGGTCGCCCTAACAAGAGAGGGGTTCTATGTATAAGATCCTGGAGAAGACGCAGTTCTCGGAGAAGGTGTTCAAGTTCCGCATCGAGGCGCCCGCAATCGCCAAGCATGCGCACGCTGGACAGTTCCTCATGGTTCGCGCCAACGAGACGGGCGAGCGCGTCCCGTTTACCCTGGCCGGCTGGAACGGTGACGAGGGCTGGGTCGAGTTCATCTTCATGGTGATCGGCAAGACCACCGAGATGCTTTCCACCTACGAGGCCGGCGAGTCGCTGCGCGACGTCGTGGGCCCGCTGGGCGTTCCCACCGAGATGGCCGAGGGCCCCTGCGCCGTCATTGGCGGCGGCGTCGGCCTGGCAATTGCCTTCCCGGTCGCCAAGCACCTGGTCGAGACCGGCCACGAGGTGCACGCCATCATGGGCGCCCGCACCAAGGACCTCCTGCTCATGGAGGACCAGTTCCGCGAGCTCCTCGACGAGGACCACATCCACATCACCACTGACGACGGCTCCTACGGCGAGCAGGGCGTTGTCACCGCTCCGCTGGAGCGCCTGCTGCAGGACAAGGCCGTGAGCCAGGTCTTCTGCGTCGGCCCCGTTCCGATGATGAAGTTCTCGACCCTCACCGCCCAGAAGTACGACACCCCCATCACCGCGTCGCTCAACCCCATCATGGTTGACGGCACCGGCATGTGCGGCTGCTGCCGCGTCGAGGTAGGCGGCGTGACCAAGTTCGCTTGCGTCGACGGCCCCGACTTCGATGCCACCCTGGTCGACTGGGATGACCTTCGTGCCCGCCAGGCCGCTTACCGTTCCGAAGAGGGCGAGTCCCTCAAGGCCTATGAGGAAAAGAGCTGCGCATGCCACTAGTTAACGGTCGTTTCGTTGCCGATATGAAGTCGCCCCGCACCCCCGATAACGAGGAGCCGGCTGCCGAGCGCGCCTGCGACTTCCGCCCCGTCGACAAGGGCTTTACCGAGGAGATGGCGCTGGCCGAGGCCGAGCGCTGCCTCAACTGCAAGAAGCCGTTCTGTGTTGAGGGCTGCCCCGTCAACATCAACATCCCCCGCTTTATCGAGCAGATCCGTGCGAAGGACTTTGGCGGCGCCCTCGATACTATCCGCGAGGACTCCATGCTTCCCGCTATCTGCGGCCGCGTCTGCCCGCAGGAGAACCAGTGCGAGGGCAAGTGCATCCGTGGTAAGAAGTCCGAGCCCGTGGCCATCGGTCAGCTCGAGCGCTTCCTGGGTGACCGCCCCGAGCTCGCCTCCACGCCCAAGATGGCCCCCAAGAACGGCAAGAAGGTCGCCGTCGTCGGCTCCGGCCCGTCCGGCATCACCTGCGCTGGCGAGCTCGCCCGTAACGGCTTTGACGTTACCGTTTTTGAGGCCTTCTTCACCGGCGGCGGCGTGCTGGTCTACGGCATCCCCGAGTTCCGTCTGCCCAAGGCAGTCGTCAAGCGCGAGATTGACGGCCTGGAGGACATGGGCGTCAAGTTTGAGTACAACTCCGTCGTGGGCAACATGGCCACGGCCGAGGAGCTGTTCGAGCAGGGCTTCGACGCCATCTACGTGGCGACCGGCGCTGGCCTGCCCAAGTTCCTCAATGTCCCCGGCGAGAACCTGCCCAACGTCTTCTTCGCGAACGAGTACCTCACCCGCGTGAACCTGATGAAGGCCAACAAGTTCCCCGAGTACGACACCCCCACCAAGCACGGCAAGAACGTCGTCGTCTTTGGTGGCGGCAACGTGGCTATGGACGCCGTCCGTACCGCCAAGCGCCTGGGCGCCGAGCACGCCATCATCGCCTACCGTCGTACCGAGGACGAGATGCCCTGCCGTCGCGCCGAGCTGCACCATGCCAAGGCCGAGGGCGTCGAGGTTCTGCCGCTCGTTTCCCCGCTCGAGTTTGTCGCTGGCGAGGACGGCTCCGTGTGCGCCGTCAAGGTCCAGAAGATGGAGCTCGGCGAGCCCGACGAGTCCGGCCGTCGTCGCCCGGTGCCCATCGAGGGCGCCATCGAGGAGATTCCCTGCGACGTCGCAATCTCGGCTATCGGTACCAACGCCAACCCCTTCGCAAAGAAGATCGGCGGCAAGATGGAGCTCAACAAGTGGGGCTACATCGTTGCCGACGAGGAGACCGGCCAGACCACCGATCCCCGCATCTGGGCTGGCGGCGACATCGTCACCGGTGCCGCTACGGTCATTCTGGCGATGGGCGCCGGCAAGAAGGCCGCCGCTTCCATCACCAAGAGCCTGCTGGGCGAGTAATCACCCTCAGCGCTAGCCATTAAACGGCAAAGTCCCCGTCGAGCACACGCCTGAACTGCACCCCAAAACTTGGACGGCTTAAATAAGAACTACGCCGCAAGGGACT